>CAMOOZ010000027.1 GCA_946621895.1 uncultured Lachnospiraceae bacterium
CGCCCTGATCTCGGGGGCGATATCCCGGAAAAGCCGCCCCGTGGCCGCGACGACCCTCACCCCCAGCGCGGACACCCGGGAAAGCGCCTCCATCGTTTTCTTCGTGATCCTCTTATCATCCGTGTAAACCGTGCCGTCCAGATCCAGGGCCAGCAGATCATATTTTCTGTTCATATTCTCTTTCCATTTTTTCCGTTTTTCTTTCCGTATTGCCTTCCGTTCCGGAACGGCGCCGGCGGCACCCGCTTACATCGGCGGGGCGTTCCGGCGCGGATATCGGAAAACAGACAGGCAGCGGTGCATCTCTGATCAGCTCCTCCGCGATGCCGGCTTCAGCCGGCCCCGTTTGCAAATGCGCTGAGGGCGGGCCGCGGCGCTTTGGCATTCCACCTTACAGGAAGAGTCATTTGCAGCAGAGGCGCTCCAGCATATCCAGATAACCGGAAAGCTCCCGGATGAAGGCCTCGGGCCCGGCCTCCTCACCGGACTCCTCAGCGGTCAGCGCCTCGATCGTATGCTCCACCATCGCACTCACCTTTTCCGGGTCCGCCTCCGGGCGGAAACGGGAATAGTCCATCCTGGCCCGCAGCTCCTCCTCAAGGCGGCTGAAGCCTGCCATGGACTCCCGGCAGGCTTCCTTCGCCTGCGGGTCTGTCTCCCGCTTTGCCCGGGCAAGGAAAAGCCTCAGCCCGGGATAATCCTTTAAGAGCCGCGCGTAGGCCTTCTCCCTCTCCCGGACAGCGCTGAAATAATCCTTCATCCCGCCGTCCGTCAGGGAGGCCAGCTCCAGCGAGCAGAGCTTCACGCAATAGTCATGCAGAAAGGCGTAGACACCCAGCTTGTTTTCAAAATAGTGAAACAGCAGGCCCTTGCTCACGCCGGCTCTCGCCACGATCTCATCGGTGCTCGCCCGTTTATAACCGTTTTCCCCGAAGACCGCCATTGCGGCGTTCAGGAGCCTGTCCTGTTTCTCTTTTTTCAGATTAAAAAATTTTTCGTTCATTTTCCCTCCAGACATTGACCGAAACAGTCGAAAACAATATAACATATCCCACGGGAAAAAGCCATAGAAATCTCTTCCCTTTTTCGGTCGAAAAAGGTAGAATGGGGTTATCCATTTGGTTAAGGCAAAAATGGAAATACTGATCTCATGTGAAGGAGGAGATTATCTATGGGCGGCTGGAAAAAGGTATTGCTGATCGGTGCGGCGCTGGGCGCTGCCTATTATTTCCTGAAGAAGAACTCGATCTCTCAGACAGTGGAGGACGGGGAAGGCGAAATTCTGGATGAAAACGGCAATCCGATCACCAAAACCTATGTGACCCTTGACAAGGAAGCGTTAAAGGAAAAGGCCGGCGATGTGATCGATAAGGTGGCTCCCATCATTGACGATACCAGGGAAAAGATCACCCCGATCATCAACGCTGCAAAGGAAAAGGTCAATTCCATCCTGGTCAGGCCGGAGGACGAAGCAGCAGACGATGGAAACGCGGCTTCTCCGACAGATGATGGCGAAAACACGGCGGACGGGGCCTCTGCGGCAGAGAACGCGGCGCCGGAAGAGGAAGAATTCTACAACGACGGAGATAAGGCACAGGCCTGATCGAACCGGCGTGAACGGGCGGGGGAAAAGCTCTCCTGCCCGGTCATATGCCGAAAAGAA
Organism: uncultured Lachnospiraceae bacterium; assembly: GCA_946621895.1. The sequence continues at coordinate 1,664 of CAMOOZ010000027.1, forward strand.
AAGAATGCAGCTTCGCGCCCGGCTGAAAAAGAGGACTCAGATCACCTCTTACTTTCTGGCGCGCACCACCTCCAGGATCATTTCTTTCATTTCCTGGGCTTTCTCTCTGACCCGGTCATTCACCGATTTGGAGGCAAGCACCTTTGCCACCATTTGTGACGCCACATCCAGCTTGCCGGCCTTTAAGGAAAGCGCTCCCACCAGAAAATCCAGAGTGATCTTATCCATATCCGCGATGGGGAAGGGTTCATTCTGTCTTGCGCTGATAAAGCCCTCCAGCGCGTTGCTTAAAAACTCCGTCTCCTTGCTGCGCAGATGATCCACCTTCGCGCGGTAATTCTCCATTGCGGGGTCCAGGCTCTCCGCATGGCCTCTCAGGATCCATCCGGTTTTCAGGCAGATATATGCCTTATGGCTGGCCTTCGCGTGCATCACGATGGCCGTGGCCAGCGCCATCTGATAATGTCTGAAGGCCCTGTCGTAATCATAGGTTGAGGGAAAGTCCAGCTGCGGGACATAGGTCTGCGCGATCTTTTCCTTCAGCTCCCTGACCTGGAAATCGGAAACGATATCGAAGCCCCTGCTGAAATTCGTATAGCCGCAGAAGGGACAGTGGATCGGGTCATATTTTAAGGCATCAAAGGGCTCATAGATCGGCCGCAGATCCTGATCCGTATCCTTTTTGCGGATCTTTCCGGAGCGGACGGTCAGCGACGGAAACTTCTCCTGGCATACCGGACAGACAATGGTCTTCTCAAAGAGAAAATCCTCCTCCCGCAGTGAGGTCTCTTCCTTCTTCTCTTTGACCGCCACCTCCTTCATGCTGCTCTTCGGGTCTTTTTCGTAAATGCTCGCATTGGATAAAGCACCGAGACCCATGCTGCTTAATCCGTCCAGAATTCCTGCCATTCCAATCACCATACCGAAGCGATCCATGAAGAGCTATTCTGGCTTCGGCATAAATAGCCCCGTGAAAGAACATCGCGCCTGCGCGGCCCTTCACATTGTAACAGTATTCCCGGAAACCCCCGTGATCCTACGCCTGCGCCGGCAGCTTAAAGGAACTCTTCAGGGAAACGATCCTGTTGAACACGCGTTTCCCTTCCGCCCAGGCTTTGGAGTCCACGATAAAAAAGCCCTGTCTGACAAACTGGAAGCGGTCGCCTTCGCCCGCCTCACCCAGGGCCTTCTCCACACGACTATCCTTCAGTACTTCAATGGAATCGGGATTCAGATTCAGGGAACCATCGGACGCATTATATACTCCCTTTGTCTCGTCTGTCAAATTATTGTACAGCCTGATCTCGCAATTCACGGAGTCCGCCGCGTTGACCCAGTGGATCGTCCCCTTCACCTTTCTCCCCTCGAAGCCGGAGCCGGATCTCGTCTCAGGATCATAGGTACAGTGAACAGCCGTGACCCGCCCCTGTTCATCCTTTTCAAAGCCGGTGCAGCGGACAAAATAAGCGTTCATCAGCCGCACCTCATTGCCGGGGAAGAGGCGGTAGTACTTCTTCGGCGGGTCCTCCATGAAATCGTCCCGCTCGATATAAAGCTCCCGGGAGAAGGTGATCTTCCGCTCGCCAAGCTCGGGATTTTCCGGATTGTTCGGGGCGGTCAGCTCCTCTGTCTGATCCTCGGGATAATTATCGATGATCAGCTTTACGGGATCAAGCACCGCCATCAGGCGCTTTGCCTTCGCCTTCAGATCCTCTCTGATGCAGTATTCCAGCATCGCGTAGTCCGCGGAGGAATTCGCCTTGGAGACCCCCACCAGCTCCACGAATTTCCGGATGGACTCCGGCGTATAGCCCCGCCGCCTTAAGGCCGCGATGCTCACGAGCCGCGGGTCGTCCCAGCCGTCCACGATGTTTTCCTCGACCAGCTTTTTGATATAGCGCTTGCCCGTGACCACATTGGTGAGATAGAGCTTCGCGAATTCGATCTGTCTCGGAGGGTGCGGGAAAAGCTCCACCTCCCGCACGACCCAGTCATAGAGGGGCCTGTGATCCTCGAATTCCAGCGTGCAGATGGAATGGGTGATTCCCTCAAAGGCATCCTCCAGCGGATGGGCGAAATCGTACATCGGATAGATGCACCATTTATCCCCGGTATTGTGATGGGTCATATGGGCGATCCGGTAAAGGATCGGATCCCGCATGTTGATATTCGGCGAGGCCATGTCGATCCTTGCCCGAAGCGTATAGGCGCCGTCCTCGTAGGTTCCTTCCTTCATTTCCCGGAAAAGCTTCAGATTCTCCTCGACAGGCCGGTCCCTGTCCGGATCGTTTTTCCCGGGCTCCGTCAGCGTGCCGCGGTACTCCCTGATCTGATCGGCATTCAGGGAGGACACATAGGCCTTCCCTCTTTCGATCAGCCTCACCGCCGCCTCATACATCTGATCAAAATAGTTCGAGGCAAAGTAGATCTTATCCCCGTAGTCCGCCCCGAGCCATTCCACATCCTTCCGGATGGATTCCACAAATTCGTTTTTCTCCTTCGTGGGATTCGTATCGTCAAAGCGCAGATGAAAGCTGCCGCCGTATTCCTTTGCCAGGGAATAATTCAGCAATATGCTCTTGGCATGCCCGATATGCAGATAGCCGTTGGGCTCCGGCGGAAACCTGGTGCAGACGGCGGAATAGTTTCCCTCCTCCAGGTCCCTGTCGATCAGCTGTTCAATAAAATTCCGTGATCTTGTTTCTTCCATTCCGGTCATTCCTTTATCTTTTCATTTTTTGTATCTGCCGTATGTCCTCGCCGGAAATACGATGGGGATCAGTGGTGGAACAGCCTGATGCCCGTAAAGCACATGACCATCCCATGGGCATTGCAGGACTCGATCACCTGATCGTCCCGGATGGAGCCCCCGGGCTCGGCCACATATTTCACCCCGCTCTTTGCCGCCCGCTCGATATTATCCCCAAACGGGAAGAAGGCATCGGAGCCAAGGCTCACGCCCTCAAGCGCGGAAAGGCAATTCCACTTCTGTTTTTCCGTGAACTTTTCCGGCAGATAGCGGAACACCTTCTGCCACTGGCCGTCCCGCAGGATGTCCTCGTGATCCTCGCTGATATAAAGATCGATCGCATTGTCCCTGTCCGCGCGGCCGATGCCCTCCTTAAAGGGCAGGCAGAGCACCTCGTCACTCTGGCGCAGGAACCAGCGATCCGCCTTCGAGGCCGCAAGCCGCGTGCAGTGGATCCTGGACTGCTGTCCGGCGCCGATGCCGATGGCCTGTCCGCCTTTGGCGAAGCAGACGGAATTGGACTGCGTATACTTTAAGGTGATCATCGCAATGGTCAGATCCCGCAGCGCC
>CAMOOZ010000028.1 GCA_946621895.1 uncultured Lachnospiraceae bacterium
AAAACATCGTTTTCGATGCAACCGAAGTTTTCGATGAATACGAAGTATTCGATGAATACAAAGTATTCATTGAGCAGCACGAGGTTCGACTGTGAATAACAACTGTTTCTCAATGGGATGAAAGGAAATACATCCATGCAGCAGGAAAACCGGATCGCCGGGATCATCGCGGAATATAATCCCTTCCACAGGGGACATGAAAACCAGATCACGCTTTTAAAGGAAACATATGGCTTTGAAGGCGTTGTGGTCTGCATGAGCGGGGAATTCACCCAGCGGGGGGAGCCGGCTATCGCGCCGGCTCTCCTCAGGGCGAGGGCGGCAGTCGAGGCCGGCGCAGACCTGGTGATCCGGCTGCCGGTGCTCTATGCCGTCTCCGGTGCCGAGTATTTTGCGATGGGCGGCGTTTCCTTGCTGAACGAGCTGGGAATCGTTGATACGCTGGCCTTTGGCGCCGAACTCCCTGATCTCTCCCTTTTGCGCAGAGTCGCTGATCATGTGCTGGCGCTTGAATCAAAACCCGGGCTTGCCGCAAGACTGCGCGCCCTTACCCGTCAGGGGAAAACCTTCCCCCAGGCAAGGGAAACTCTCCTTATGGAGGATGGTTGTCCCGAGGAGGAGCTGAAGCTTCTGCGTTCTCCCAACAGTCTTTTGGGGGTGGAATACCTGAAGGCGCTGCGCCGGCTGAACAGCGCCATCAGACCGCTCCCCCTGCCGAGAACAGGAAGCGGCCATGAAAGTCTCCTGATTGAGGAGGGTGTCCTGCCTTCCGCCGGCGCGATCCGGGAATACTGCAAAACACATTCCGGAGACGAGTCCGGAAAGACCCTGGCTTCCTGCCTTACCCCTGCCGGGCTTGCCCTGCTGCCCGAAAAGCCCTGGCCCGGCATCGACGCTTTTTCCGATGAACTCCGTTTCCTTTTAACCCGTTCTCATGGGGAGAGTTTCAAGGAATATCTGGATGTGAGCGCCGAGCTTGGCAGACGGATCGAAAAGCTGCTGCCCGCGTTTCGAACGGTCTCCTCCTTTATCGATCTGTTGAAGACCAGGGAACTCACCAGGACAAGGATCTCCAGAGCCCTGCTCCATATCCTGCTGGATATTCCGAAGGAGCCTTTTAAAGCCCTCGCCGCCAGAGCCTTTACGCCCTATGCGGAGGTTCTGGCGTTCAGAAAAGACTCTCCCGTGCTTCCGCTCCTGCGGCGCTCTTTTCTGCCGAGATTCACGAATCCCCATTCCTTCCGAAAAAAGCTGACGGCGGAAGCGCTTCAGCTTCTTTCACTGGAGCTTCGGGCGGAACGGATCTTTTCGCTTAAGGAGTCATAAACAGAAAAGAACATTCCGGGGCTTTTGCATTGCTTTTTTCACGCAAATCCCCTAAAATATCCCCCTGTGCCGGAAACGATAGTAAACGACAGAATTAACGGGGAATTTGTCTTTTGCTGTGATCAGCTGCCTGCACGATCCCTGACGGAAACATTATCGCTGAGAGAATAAGCTTGGCATATACATTCAGAACTGATGAACCGGGAACAGAGGCAAAATCCCGCTGCCGGGAAAAATAAGGCGCTCACCTTCGCAAAGGGGATCAAGGACGGACTGCCCATCTGCATGGGCTATTTCGCCGTGTCCTTTTCCTTTGGCATCCTTTGCGTGAACCTGGGGTTAAGCCCCTTTATCGCATCGCTGATCTCCTTAACCAATGTGACGAGCGCAGGGCAGTTTGCGGGCGTCACGCTGATCCTCGCGGGAGCGGGCATCGGGGAGCTGATTCTGACCCAGCTAGTGATCAATTCCCGATACGCGCTGATGAGCCTTTCCCTGACGCAGAAGCTCTCCCCTGATGTCCCGGTCTGGAAGCGGATGCTGATCGCCTTCGCGAACACGGACGAGATCTTTGCCGTGGCGATGCATCAGGATGGGCTGCTCAGACCCGTTTATATGGCAGGACTCGAACTTACCCCGATCCTTGGCTGGACGCTTGGAACCCTTTCCGGTGCCGTCGCAACGAATCTTCTCCCGGAGAATATACGGCTTGCCCTTGGCATCGCCTTATACGGCATGTTTATCGCCATCGTCGTGCCGGACGCGAAAAAATATATCAATGTACTCTGCGTCTGCCTCATTGCCGTGGCGGGAAGCGTCTGCATGACTTATCTGCCCCTGTTAAAGGAAATCTCCCAGGGCTTTCGCATCATCATTGTCACGCTCATTGCCTCGATCGCGGGCGCGCTTCTCTTTCCCATAAATCAAAAGAACGATAACAAAACGGCCGTTCTCAAAAATACACCGCAGCCCGCGGTCAATGCACCTGCCGGGATGCCCCCCTCGGATCTTGAAGCTGCCCCGGAAAAAGGAGAAGAGCCATGAGCATCTATATTTACATCGCTGCCATGGCCCTTACCACTTATCTGATCCGGATGCTGCCTCTCGTGCTTTTTCGGAAGCCCATCCGATCCGTCTTTATCCGTTCCGTGCTTTTTTATGTGCCTTACGCCTGCCTGAGCGCAATGACGATCCCGGCCATCTTTTCTTCCACCTCGTCGTTCATCAGCGCCGCAGCCGGATTTCTGATCGCCCTCTTTTTATCCATCCGGGGGATGGGGCTTGTGGTCGTCGCGGTCAGCGCCTGCGTCACCGTTTACCTGACGGAACTGATCCTGCCTCTGCTGGGATAATGGCTCAGCTGCCGAAGGGCACAACCCCCTTCACCGCCTCCTTCGCGGAAATGATCTTCTGGCTGTTATCCAGATCCACCAGCACATATCGGTCATTTCCCATGCCCAGCTCCTTCATGTAGGAGAGCTGCCTTAAGCCGTGGCGGGTGCAGATCCGCTCCACCATCGCCTTTTTGTCCTTTGCCTTCATCGCGAAGATCATATCCACGCTGGCCTGATCGGCCGCCAGGATATCCAGAGAAGCCACGATCCCCACATCCGGCGTCACCACGGGCTCTGCCGCCACGCCCTCGCAGTCGCAGGAAACGGA
>CAMOOZ010000029.1 GCA_946621895.1 uncultured Lachnospiraceae bacterium
CGGCAGAGACAGAGGCCTTTTACGAAGGCCTCTCCGGCTTTACGAAGCGGGGGGGCTTTGCGGGCCCCTGCAGGGTTTTCTCGCTGTTAAAGGAAAAGGGGATGAGCCGCCTGGATGAGGAAGGAGGACCCGCCTTTATCCATGTGGCCGGGACCAACGGCAAGGGCTCGGTATGCTGTGCGCTTTCTTCCGTGCTGGAGGAGTGCGGCTTCAGCACAGGGCTTTTCACCTCTCCCCATCTGGTCGACATCAGGGAGCGGATCCGATACCGGGGGAGGATGATCCCGGCGGAGGAGCTTGCAGCGAAGACAGCGCTTCTGCGGAAAAGCCTCCCTGCCGGTGACCTCGCGGATCTGGGCTATTTTGAAGCCTTCTTTTTTGCGGCCATGCTCTGGTTTTCCGAAAAGCAGCCGGATTATATTATCCTGGAGACAGGCCTCGGGGGGCGCCTGGATGCGACAAATGCGGTGAGACATCCGGCGTTAACCGTGATCACCCGCATCGCGCTGGATCATACCGGGGTGCTGGGCGATACCATCCCTGCCATTGCGGCAGAGAAAGCGGGGATACTGAAGCCTTTAGTTCCCGTGGTTTTTCTGGATGAGCCGCGGGAGGCTGCGGATATCATCCGCGAAAGAGCCGAAAGCCTCGGCTGTCCGCTCCTGCCCGTCCGGGCAAATAAAAGTCTTGATTTTTCCCTTGATCTTCACTATCATAATGACAATAGGTTCACTGTGTCTCAGGCTGCGCTTTATCAGCGGGAGAATCTTCCCCTGGCGCTTACGGCCGCCGGCGCGGTGCTGGGAAGAGTGGACCGGGAAGCGTTCCAGAAAGGGATCGACAGGTTCCGCTGGCCATCCAGATTTGAAGAGCTTTCTCCGGGGGTGATCCTGGACGGGGCCCATAATCCGGATGGGATGCGGGCATTCCTCGCCTCGGTGAAGGAGGATGGCTGTAAAGGGAAAAGAACACTGATCCTGGCCATGCTCAGAGGCAAGGATTATCGGGGGGTCTGTACGGAGGTTGCGGGATCCGGGCTGTTTTTCCGGATCATCTGTACGGCGCTTCCCCTGGAAAGGTCTTTGGAAGCGGAGGCGCTTTGCGAATGTTTCAGTGGGATGTGCAAAATCCGGGTTGAATGCGCTCCGTCGCCACAGGAGGCAATGGAGATGGCAGAGTTTGCAAGGGATGGGGAAGACAGGATCTACCTTGCGGGTTCCCTTTATCTGCGGCCTTTTCTTTTGGGCGCGGAAGATCTGCGTTTTCCCGTTTTTGAGGATGGTTATGATCGATTTTGAAGAGGAATTAAAGAAATTTCATCCTTCTCTTGAAGTGGATGAGGCCCTGGAGGAGCTGCAGAGCCAGGATCAGACGGATCTGGCGGAGCTGCTGGTGGGCGTGATCCGGGAAGCAGGGCAATAAGGACTTGGAAGATACGGCCGATCATTTCCGCCGCAGAGCGGCTTCTGCGAAGATGAGCATGGGGTGCTCCGGCGTCTGAAAAAGCCGCCGGCATAAAGGGAAGGACAGGATATATGATCTGCTATCAGTGCGGATGCGAGCTCACAAAAGAGAACTTCTGCACGAACTGCGGCGCAGAGACAGGGCTTTACAAAAAGATCTGCGCCACCTCCAATCTCTATTACAACTGGGGACTGGACAAGGCCCGCGTCAGGGATCTGAGCGGGGCAGTGGAATCTCTTAAGCTGAGCTTAAAATACAACAAACGGAATACGGATGCCAGAAACCTGCTTGGGCTGGTGTATCATGAAATGGGAGAGACGGCCCTTGCCATCCGGGAATGGGTGCTTTCCACCAACTTCTACCCGAAGCAGGACGGCAAGAATCTGGCCGAGGGATATCTCGCGATGTTTCAGGAGGAGGGGCTCCTGGAAAGCGCGGGAAAGGCGGTCAGGAAATTCAACCTGGCGCTGAGCTATTGCTATTCGGACGGCTATGACCTGGCGATGATCCAGTTAAAGCGGGTGTGCTCGAATTATCCCCGCTATGTGAAGGCCCATCAGCTGCTCGGGCTGCTTTATCTCAGGGAAGAAAACTGGCATCAGGCCAGACGGGTGCTGGAGAAGTGCCTGAAGATCGACAACGGCTCTCCGCTGACGCAGAAGCTGTATCAGGAAGCACTGCGGATGACGGAGGCGGAGGAGCATACCGCCCAGCAGTCGAGGGGACATCACAGCAAAGAAAGCGTCCGTTATATGGACGACAACGAGACGATCATCTCGCCGATGCCCCCCAGGGGGAGCTTTAATCTGGTAAACGGCCTGATCTATGGCGCCATCGGCATCGCGCTGGGCGTCAGCTTTTCGCTGTTTCTTGTGATGCCCGCAAGAGTGGCTTCGGAGCGGGCCTCCTATGAGGAACAGACGAGGGAGATCGCGGAGCAGATTGACGCGAAGAACGCCTCCATTGCAGATCTGGAACGCCAGATCGATGCGCTGGAGCGGGACAAGACGGATCTGGAGGATGAGATCCAGGCCTTTTCCGAGACGGGAGGCGGCACGGACGCGACGGGGCAGCTGATCCTCGCCGCCCGGGCGTATATCGATAATCCGGAAAATGTGCGGACGGTGGGAGAGTATCTGGCTTCTGCCGATTCACTGGGCGATCCCGGCGCGCTGGGAGAGTCCTACAGGCAGCTGTATTCCGCGCTGGTGGCCGCAGTGGGTCCTTCTCTCGCGGAGGATGCCTATAATGAAGGCACGAGGCTTTATCAGGCTTCCAGCTATGCCGAGGCCATCCCCTATTTTGAACAGGCCATGAAAATGGATTCGTCCAATCCCCAGACCTATCTGATGCTGGGGAATGCCTACCGGAGAAATAATGATACGGAAAACGCCATCAGGGTATACGAGCAGCTGATCGACAGGCTTCCGGATTCGGAAGAGGCTTTTCGTGCTGCGGAGTCACTGGGAGAACTGCAGGGCGTATAATTAGCAATCTATGATTTTTGCATTGGCATTTCTGGCCATAATGCTTGCCGTCTGTTTTTTCGTGATCATTCTGCTTTTTCGAAAAAGCAGACGGTACGATCTGGTTTCCCTGGAAAGGGGCACCATGGATGAAGCCATCCAGCTTGGAGGGCTTTCTTATTATGCCTACTTCCCGGAAAAGCATATGGTTCACAATATCTCCCGGCGCATGGTGCTGGGCAGTTCGGAGTTTTACTATAATTTCCCCGAGGTGATCTTTGAAAAGCATCTGATCCATCCGAAGGAGGAGGAGCTGCTGAAGGATGCCTTCCGCCGGATCGACGAGGGTTCCCGCGAGGAGATCGTGGATGTCCGGGTGCTGAATAAGGGCAAGTACCGATGGAAGAGGCACCGGCTCACCTCGATCTTTGATGATAAGGGCGCAAGGGACAAGGTCATCGTTACGATGCTGGATATCCATACGGAGGTGGAGGCCA
>CAMOOZ010000030.1 GCA_946621895.1 uncultured Lachnospiraceae bacterium
TGGGCGCCGCGCATCCGCATGGCGGTAAGGCCCTCGGGGCCCGGCGTATCCAAAAAGGTCACGCTTCTGCCCCCGCCCTTCACGCTGGAGGCGCCGATGGCTGGGGTGATGCCGCCCGCCTCCCTGTCGGTCACATTGGTCTTGCGGATGGCATCCAAAAGGGAGGTCTTGCCGTGATCCACATGCCCCATGACGCAGACCACGGGCGGACGCTCGGTGAGCAGGCTCTCATCCTCATCGTCCTCCTTAAGGAGCTCCGCGATCACATCTACGGGAACCTCCTTCTCACAGATGATCTCGTATTCGATAGCGATATTCTCCGCTTCTTCGAAGGTGATCTCCGTGTTCACGGTGGCCACCTTTCCCTGCAGGAAAAGCTTTTTGATGATAACGGAGGGGACAAGCTTCATCTTGTCCGCCAGCTCCTTGATCGTCAGGGTTTCGGGAATCGTGATCACCTTGATCTGCTCCTCTTTCGTCTCTTCCTTTTTCTCCGGCTTGATGAACCTTCCGGCCTTTCTGGTCCTGGTCTTTACCTCCGCATCCTCTATCGTCAGATTCTTTTTCTTCTTGTCCTGTGCCTGCTTCCGCTTGTCTACGGGTTTTCCCTGTCCTTTTCCGCCGGCCTGATTCTGAGATCCGAAAGCGCGATTCCCCTGGCCCGCATTTCCCCGGCCAGAACGATCCCCAGGGCGGTTATCTGTACGACGATCCGGAGCAGCCTGCTGACCCTGTGCCCCGCGGTCGCGAGCCTGAGCGCCCTGCCGGGAAGTGTTTTCCTGTCCTCTGCCCCTGGGAGCAGCTTCAGCGCCTTTATTATCCCTGCGCTCTTTTTTCTGCCCTTCCTTTTGCCTGGTCTCTGCAGCATTCCGCTCTCCTTTCTCCTGCGGGGATTTGACGGCTGCCTGCGGAGCAGGCGCAGTCTGCGGGGCTGCCCCGGCGGCAATGTCTGTGCCGGCCTGCACGACAGGCGCCTCCGTTTCCGCCTTCTGCTCTTTGCGCTGAGGCGCTGCAGCCGGCTTTGAAGGAGCCACGGCGCCGTACTTTTTCAGGAACTCCTCACTGTTCGGATCAGAGGCCTTGATGCTGGAGCGGATTGGATGATACGGGGTCCTGACCCCGCCGCGCATCGGCGCCTGGTTGTTCATCCGGCCCCGGTCGCCTCCCCTTCCCTGGGCAGGCCGCTGTGAGGCCCCGCCCTGCGCATTCGCGAGAACGATGATCTTCTTCTTCGGCTTTGCATCCTGCGCTGACTGGGGAGCAGGCCTGTTTCCCTGCTTTTCCTTTGGCTTATCCTGCGCGGAACCCGCCTTTTCCGGATCGGAAGCCTCCTGCAGACCCGAGCCGTCCGCCATCTTTCCTTCTTCCGGCGCAGCAGCCCGTCTGACTAACTGGGCCTTGGGAGCAGCCTTGGCTTTTCCCTGTTCCGGAGGCGCCTCGGGTGTTTTGGATTTATGGACCACCTGCGCCCTGGGCTTTGCGGGAGCATTATTCTCCCCCCCGTCCAGCAGGCTTCTGAGCAGCTTTTCCTCCTTGTCCGTCAGGCCGTTGGAATGGGTCTTCCCCATGATCCCCTGGCCTTCCAGAAGAAGGATCAGATCCTTGCTCTTTTTTCCATATTCCTTCGCGATCTCATTAATCCTCATTCCCATAAACCTCCTTAGGGAGAAGCTCATTTATCAGCGTCTCCGAAAAACCTCTATCCAAAAGAGCGATCACCGCCCTGTCGTTTTTTCCGATGGCCGCGCCGAGGCTCTGCTTTGTGCCATACCGGAAAACGGGACACTTCATTTCCTCCGCCAGGCGCAGGAAAACTCTCGCGGTCCTTTCTGAAGCATCCTCCGCCACGATCAGCAGAAATGCCTTCTTCCGCCTTACACATTCCTCCGCGCCGGCCTCGCCGTCCACGATCCTGCCGGCTTTCCTTGCCAGCCCAAGCAATGAAAGTATTCTATCCATATCCTCATCAGCCGGTCAAAAAGGAGCTCCGGATCGTCCTACGGGATCTCTCTAAACCCCAAAAAGCTTTCCTCCGGGATCCTCATCCTGAAGGCTCTCTCCAGTCCCTTCGCTTTTTTCAGCTTCCCGGCGCATCCGCCCTCCCTGCAGACATAGGCGCCTCTGCCGGGTGCTTTTCCCGCGGGATCAAAAGCCACCATCCCGTCTTTTGTCTTCGCAAACCGGAAAAACGACGCTCTGTCCGCGATTTTTCCGCAGACCACGCATTTGCGGGAGGGACGATGCTTATTCTGCTTTTCAGGCTCGTTTTCCATCATACTCCGCGCATATGCCGCTGCCATTCATCGCTTTAACGCTAAGCGCAACGGCCGGCTTCCTATCCCTGCGCATCCTCAAGAATGCTGTCCGCCAGCTCCTCCAGGCTTAATTCCTGTTCCTCTTCGGGTTCCTCAAGACCGGGAAGGAAGCCATCGTCATCGCTGCTTTCCTCCTCAAGATAATCCTCATAGCGGAAGCCTTCGGCATCCTTTGCCTGCGTCTCGTTCTTGATATCGATCTTATAGCCGGTCAGCTTTGCGGCAAGCCTGGCGTTCTGCCCCTCCCTGCCGATGGCGAGGGAAAGCTGATAATCCGGCACCACCACCTTTGCCGTCTTTTCATCAGGATCCGCAAACACGGCCACGATCTTCGCGGGAGAAAGGGCATTCTGGATCAGCATGGCCGGGTTATCGTCCCAGGAGATGATATCGATCTTCTCTCCCCGCAGCTCATCCACGATCGCATTTACCCGGGAACCGTTGATCCCCACGCAGGCGCCCACTGCGTCCACATTCGGATCATGGGAGTACACGGCCATTTTCGTTATGCTGCCGGGCTCCCGGGCAATGCCCATGATCTCCACTGTGCCGTCCCGGATCTCCATCACCTCGGCCTCAAACAGCTTCCTCACCAGATCCGGGTGCGTGCGGGAAACCAAGATCCTGGGCCCCCTGTTCGTATCCCTGACCTCCAGAATATATACCTTTATCCTGTCCGTAGGGCGGAAATGCTCGCTCCGGACCTGCTCCTTCTCATTCAGGATGCCGTCCGCCTTGCCGAGATTCACGGAAATATTCCTGCCCATATAACGCTGGACGATACCGGTCACCACATCCTTTTCCTTATCCCGGTAACGCTCAAAGACCACATTGCGCTCCTCCTCCCGGATCTTCTGGAGGATCACATTTTTCGCATTGGTCGTGGCGATCCGGCCAAACTCTTTGGAAGCGATCTCCACCCGGATCTCATCTCCCGGATAGATCTCCACACTGTCGTCATCGATCAGCTCCTTCGCATCCTGCAGGGACACCTGATACCAGTCATCCTCGACCTCTTCGGGCGTTTCCACGACCTTTTTGATCGCATAGAGCTGGTATTCCCCGGTCTCCCTGTCCATCTGGACCTCTACATTTTCGGATTTGCCGAAATGATTCTTGCAGGCAGCAAGCAGAGAATTCTCGATCGCGTCAAAGATCGCATCCCGGCTGATCTCCTTTTCCTTTTCCAGGATGTCCAGCGCTTCCATAAGTTCGATGTTCATTTTTCCTCATTTCCTCCTTGGGAATCCTTCTGTTTATCGCAGGGCCGCACAGACAAAGCCTGCGGTTTTTCCATATCATGGCTGAGCGGCTCAGCCTTCTGCGTTTATCCGCCGATCCGTTACAGCTCCAGATGAAGCCGCAGATCCGCGATCTGCTCCCGGGAAAAGGCTTTTTCCGCCTCGCCGCAGAGCAGAATGACCTCCTTCTCCGAATAACCCTTAAGGGAGCCCGTAAATTCCTTTTCCCCGTCCAGCGGCTTAAACAGCTTCAGATCAATTTCCATGCCCAGGCTCTTCTCAAGATGCCTGTCCTTCGTCAGCCTTCTGCCAAGCCCGGGGGAGCTGACCTCCAGCGTGTAGGCATCCGGGATAAAATCCTCTTTATCCAGCGGCTTATCCAGCGCCCTGCTGACCGCCTCGCAGTCATCGATGGAGACGCCGCCCTCCTTATCAATATAAGCCCGCAGGAAGTACTCACCAGCCTCCTTCACATATTCCACATCATAGACGCTGACCCCGGCCTGATCGGCGATCGGGATAAGAAGCTGTTCAAAACGCTGTTCGATCGAATCCTTTTTAGACATATGAAATACCCGCACCTACCTCCATTCGGGCAGGAACTGCCCGCGCGACCGGGCGCGCTGTGGCGAAGCCACAAATTTCATTTGCGCGCTCGTGTCCATTCAACGGGCAGGGAAGACGAA
>CAMOOZ010000031.1 GCA_946621895.1 uncultured Lachnospiraceae bacterium
AAATATGATGTTACCTTTACAGTGTCGGATGGCCTATTGGGCAAGCCGCCCGGAGCAGATCACCCGCAGGACCTGCTATGCGCTGGTCTGCTAGCATTGCGGCAGGCCATTCCGGAGCTATGGGGACGCCCATCGGAAATACTGCTGCCGCGCCTGCTATCTTGCACCAACAATCTTCAGGAGGTTGCGCAGGAGCAGCGTGCGATCCTGGCGCTGTATCGGCAGGATATCGCAAAAGACGATCCGAAGAACAAGCTTTTTCTGGAAGATATTTTCGCGTTGATTCCCAGCGAACTGAACAGCAAAAACAAACTAAACTCTTCCTCTCCGATGTCGGTCTGCTGGCTTCCATGTACATGGATGGAATAAGGAAGAGACCTCGGCACCACAGATTTACAGGCTGAATCTGGACGGGCTGAATTAATCAACGGTGGACAACAGGCTTTTTAACGCCTCGTCGCTGGTGTTTTCCTCATCCGAAATGACTCCGTCGTTGATCAGGGAGAGCATGACCTCCACCACATCGGCGGCCAGCTGCGTTCCGGCCACCCGCTTTAATTCCGCCGTGATCTCCTCCATTGTCTTCGGGACCTTGTAGGGGCGCCTTGAATGCATCGTGTCATAGGTGTCCGCCACGGCCACGATCTGCGCCACCTTCGGGATCTCATCCCCGGCCTTTCCGTCGGGATAACCCTTCCCGTCTATCCGTTCATGATGATAGCCGGCGCCCAGGGAAAGATCCTTCATCATGTCGATCCCTTCCAGCACATCCCGGCCGTTTGAGGTATGTGTTTTCATCACCGCGTATTCCTCATCCGTCAGCTTGTCGGGCTTAAACAGGATCGCGTCGGGGATGCTGATCTTGCCGATATCATGGAGCAGTCCGATGTTGTAGAAGTTCCGGATCTCCTCATCGGAATAGCCCATGCGCTTTGCGAGCAGCGCCGTGTATTTTGCCACGCGGAAGGAGTGGCCGTTGGTGATCCGATCCTTCATATCAATGCATTTCGCAAAGGCCCGGATCGTCTGGTCGATAAAGATCTGATCCCTTTCCTTTTCCTTTAACAGCCGTTCGGTCTTTTTGCGGAAATACAGATAGACGATCAGGCCCACGAGGGCGGCAAAGAAAAGCCCCGCGGTCAGGAGGAACCAGATGCTCTGATAAAAGGCCTGGTGCTTGATCAGCGTGATGGCGATGGCATCCTCCTCCTCGCCGGTCATCGCGTTGATCAGCTTTAAGCGGAAGGTATAGCTGCCGGGATCCAGATTCGTATAGGTGACCGGCTGCATGTCCCTTCTGGAAACGGAAAAGGCCTCCTCGTCAAAGCCCTCCAGCTGATAGGAAAGCCTGGGATTCTGATAGGTATAGGTCAGCGCATAGCCGTACAGCGTGACGCGGCGGACATTTGCCGGGATCTCCAGCACGGGCGTGTCCTTCAGGCTGATCATTTCCCCGTCCAGCTCCGCAAAGGGGATGCTTAAGTGGATGTCCCCGTCATTCCTGCCCATCTGATTGATATTGACGGACGCCACGCCCGTGGTGCCCGAAATATAAAGCGTTCCGTCTTCATCGATGCAGGAGCGGGAATTCGCCGTGGCCACGCAGGGAATGCCGCTGTAAATATCAAAGAGCGTGTATTCCATTTCCTCGGGGTTTGCCAGAAGCTCTGTCCTGTTCACCACAAAGATCCCATTGCTGGAAAGGATCCAGGCGTTTTGGTCATGATCGAGGAAAAGATCGAAGTTATTGGAATAGGGAAACTGATCCAGCGTCGTGATCTTTCCCTTTTCCATGTGCTCAATGGAGCTGCTGGTGATGATCCAGAGGGAATCCCCCGAGGGATCTCCCGTATCCTTTTTGATCCGCAGGATCACCTCGGAGCTTAAGCCGTCCTCCAGCCCGAGACGGGAGATCTTTTTCCCCTCCAGAATATAGATCCCGTCTCCGTCGCTGCCGAGATAGAGCCTGCCGTCTGTTCCCTCGCAGATCGTCAGGATTTCCGTGTTGGAAATGCCGCTTTTCGCGTTGAAGGTCTCCTCCACCCTGCCATCCCGGATAAGGCTTAAGCCGCCGCTTGCGGACACGGCGAGGCGCCCGTCCGAAAGCTCCGCAAAGGTGCGCACCCTGTTGGAGGGAAGCCCCTCCGCGGCGGAAACGGCGGTCATGTATTTTCCGCCTTCCGCTTCCCGGGAGGAGTCGTTTATGGGCTTTGGCCCATAGCCTAAAAAGCCGTTGTCGGAATAGGTGCAAAACCAGATGTTTCCGGCGGAGTCTGTCTTGATCGCCCGGATGCGGATCCCCTTCAGGCGCTCTGTCAGGTCATTTTCCGTCTGACGAAGCGATACGGGGTCCAGAATGGTCAGGCCGTTGTCCCCGCCGATATAGAGCTTGCCCTCATAGAGGCAGGTGGTGTTTACCACCATGGAGGGAAGGCCGGCATCCAGGTTCAGATCCCGGAAACGGTTGGGGGAGATCTTCATCACTCCCTGTCTGGAGGAGACAAACCACTTATTCTGCTCCATGTCCACCAGCATCCCGTCAATGGAATTGTCTAACGGGATGTTCTTCAGCCTGTGCTGCACATGCTCATCATCGACATAAACGATGCCGTTGTCCGCCAGCACCCAGAGCTCTTTTTTCAGCTCATCCGTATACACCCGGTTGATATTATCGATCTCCGCGCAGACCGTGACCTCATAGCCGTGCATGCCCTTTGTCATATCTCCGTGGATGACCCGGTTATCCTCTGTGCCCAGATAGACAAAGCCGGGCAGCTCAGGATCGGGACAGATGCAGTTGACCCCGTTTATCCCGAGCTCCTCCCCATTATAGAAGGAGGTGACCTTCAGATCTTCGATGGAAAAGAAGGAGCCGCTGGAGCTTTCCCCGTAGATCACCCCGTCCGCGCCGCTGCGCAGCTCGTTGATATATTCCTCATTGATCTGGGGGGAGTCCAGCTGATGCATGGCCATTTCCGAATCCACATAGACGATGCCGTGGGTGGTGGCGATCAGGATATTGCCGTCAGGATCCTCCGCGATGGAGCGGATGGAGGTGCTTCTTAAGCCGTCAGCCTTGGTATAAAAGGAGAATTCCCCGTTCTCATAGAGCGCCACGCCCTTGTCATTGGTGCCCACCCAGAGACGGTCTTTGGAATCCACATAGATCACCACGACGCTGGAGATGCCGTTGGAGGAATCAAAGCGGTAAAAATCAATGCCGTCGTAGCGGATCAGCCCGCTGTAGCTGCCGATCCAGATAAAGCCGTCGGCGCTCTGCTCGATGGTATTGGCCTCCGAGGTGGGAGTCCAGTTTGCGTTGACATAAAGGATCGAGGGGAAGGAGAAGCTTTCCACGGCATACTCCGCCCGGGCGATAAGGGGGAAG
>CAMOOZ010000032.1 GCA_946621895.1 uncultured Lachnospiraceae bacterium
GGTAGGAGGTAAAAACAAGATCAGCATAGAAGAAGGGCAGCCTTCGGCAACGGTCTATGTCACCCTTGAGGGAAAAGGAAACTATGCGGGAGAGATCCAGACTATTTACAAGGTGGAAAGAACGGGAAAGCAAAGTGATGGCCTGACCGTTTATGATCTGTCCAAGCTGAGGGTAAGCTTATTGGGCATCGATGGAAAGAAATTACAGAATGTTCCCTGGACCGGGGAGGAGAGGGAAGTGACCGACCTCGGTGTCGGCGGCGCCATTGTGGTGGAATACAAGCCTGATAAGAAGTGGATCGAACTGGATAAATCCCTGTACGAGGCAGAATATTTCAACAATGTGAATGCGGGCACCGCCACCGTGGTGCTCCACGGCAATGGAGATTCGTCGGAAGGAGCGGCCTGCACCGGCGTGAAAACAGCCACCTTCAAGATCGCGAAAATGCGCTGATGCGCTTCTTAGGCTGCCGCGAAGCGTCAGCCGGCGGATCCTCATCCGTCAGATTGTAATGGAACCTCCTGTCCTGTATAATGCGGGGCAGGAGGTGTTTTTATGGGAACCTATGTTAATCCGGGAAATGAGAGCATGCAAAGCGCAGTCAGGTCTGAGATCTATGTGGACAAGACCGGACTTCTGAAAATATTGAATAAAAGCATTGGAACGGAGAAACGGTATTTTGCCGTCAGCCGCTGCAGGCGCTTTGGCAAGACCATGGCAGCAGGGATGATCGATGCCTACTATAGCCGTGGCTGTGATTCCAGGGAACTGTTTTCAGCGTATGAGATTGCACAGTACCCGGATTTTGAAACACATCTGAATCAGTATAATGTGGTGCATTTTGATGCGGCAAGCTTCTTTAACCGGGCTAAATCCCCTGAGGATGTGGTTCCTTTTATTGACAGGACATTGTTAGAGGAGATGCTGGAGGAGTTTCCCTGGCTTGAGGAAATGCATCCTGCTGATACGGCTGGTGCGATGAATCTGGTGTATAAAAAAGAACACCGTCCGTTCATTGTGGTCATCGACGAATATGACTGTATCACCAGGGACGCTGCGGAAAATGAAGATCTGGTGCTGGGCTTTCTTCGGTATCTGAGAGGCTTTTTCAAAACCGAAGAATCCAAACAGTTTCTTGCTCTTGGCTATATCACCGGGATACTGCCGATCAAGAAGGTCCAGGGAGAGTCGGCGTTAAATGTGTTCAGTGAGTATACGATGACAGGACCGGATGAGCTGATCGGCTATTTCGGATTCACAGAGCGGGAGGTGGAGGGACTTTGTCGGCGCTATGGGAAGGAGGCCCGGCCGTTTCATCAATGGTATGACGGCTATTATATGTATGCCCCTGTACCGGGTGCAGAGCAGGAACAGGGTGAAGAGGGGACAGATGGCAGTATACGGATCGTTGAGCAGAGTTTCCAGAGACTGTGGCATATCTATAATCCCAATTCCGTGGTGGAAGCTATCAGCCGCAGCAGATTCATTTCCTTCTGGAAAAACACCGGCTCTTTTGATTCCCTGAGGAATTTTATTATCCTGAATTACGCCGGCTTAAAGGACGATGTTATCCATATGCTTGCCGGGGAAAGACGGGAGGTGAATATCAGCACCTTTCAGAATGATGTCACCCAGTTTAAAACAAAGGATGATGTGCTTACCTGCCTGATCCACATGGGCTATCTGGCCTACGACGCCTACAGGAAGGAAGCCTTTATCCCCAACGCAGAGGTGGCTGAAGTCTTTGAGGCCGCCATCCGGACCGGGGATTGGGACGATGTAGCACAGGCCCTGAACAATTCCAATGCCCTTTTGCGGGCGGTCCGGAATGGGGAAGAGGAGAAAGTGGCAAAGGCCATTGCCGCCTCCCAGCAGGACTATGCCTCTATTATCAATCTCCACGATGAAAATGCTTTGGCCTGTGCCATCATGATGAGCTTTTACACTTCGAGAGGGGAATATCTGGTCATTCGGGAGCTTCCGGCAGGCAAGGGCTTTGCGGATATTGCCTTTATTCCACGAACCGAAGGGAAAAATCCTGCCATGCTCATCGAGCTGAAATGGAACCGCAGCGCCAGGGCTGCCATAAAGCAGATCAAAGACAGAAATTATACCGGCGCCCTGAAGGATTACCATGGAGAGCTTTTGCTGGTAGGGATCAATTACACAAAGAAAACAGGAAAATACACCTGCCGGATCGAGAAATGGGAAAATGGGTAAAAAAACGCGGAAAGGATCGGTATGAACAGAGAAATATCAGAACTCTTTATGTACGGGAGCCTTCCGGAGGACAGTATTCTGGCCCGGCTGGGAGAGATATTTGAGGAGATCGAGGAGGAAGGTTTCAATCCCTCCGGGATCGTGCGCAGGATCAAGGAGCAGCTAAAGCGCCTCCTTATTCTGGCCACGGATTACGGCTTTGATGAAAACCTGTGGCATAATTACATCGCCTTTTTCCTGATGATGAGCGAGAACCCCTTCTCCCTCGTATGCGAAAAGAGCAGGATCAGCGAGGGAACAGTGCAGACCATTGTGAAGGAGGATTTTGTTCATATCAGAAACCTCTTCTTCTATGATTTTTCAAAGGTGGAGGAAAAGCTCGGGATAAACTGCTTTACCCTGATGAATGATTACCATGCGGTAAAGAAAAACAGGAAGATCTACAACTGGAGCGTCAGTGAAAAGGTGCAGGCGCTCTCCAAAAAGCTGGAGCAGGCGCCTGATGCCGATGCCTTCTATCAGGCGGTCACCGATTTTTATTATGATCACGGCGTCGGCCTCTTCGGTCTGAATAAGGCCTTCAGGATCGAGGAAAGAAGCGGCGGTATTGATTTTATCGCGATCAACGATATGGATGTGGTCGCCCTTAAGGATCTTGTGGGCTATGAGCTGCAGAAGGAGCGGCTGATCGAAAATACCGAGGCCTTTGTCCGCGGGAAAAAGGCGAATAATGTTCTTTTGTTCGGAGACAGCGGAACCGGCAAGTCCACCAGCATCAAGGCCATTGTCAACCGTTATTACGACAGCGGGCTCAGAATGGTGGAAATCTACAAGCATCAGTTCAGATATCTTTCCGCGATCATCCGGACGATCAAAAACCGGAACTACAAATTCATCATCTATATGGACGACCTTTCCTTCGAGGAAAACGAGATCGAATACAAGTACCTGAAGGCGGTCATTGAGGGAGGCGTGGAGACAAGGCCCGACAATGTCCTGATCTACGCGACCTCCAACCGCAGGCATCTGATCAGGGAGACCTGGAACGATAAGGACGACCATACGAATCAGGAAGACCTTCATCATTCCGACACGGTGGAGGAGAAACTCTCTCTGGTCAACCGCTTCGGCATCACCATCGGCTTTGTGAAGCCGCTGCCGAAGGAATATGAGCATATCGTGGTGACGCTGGCGAGGAGAGCCGGGATCGAAATGGAGGAGGAGCGCCTGAAGAAGGAAGCCATACGATGGGAAATGTCTCACGGAGGCCTCTCCGGCAGGACGGCCGAACAGTTTGTGAATTATCTTCTGGCAGGAGGCAGCAGCGCCTGATCCTTACTATAAATTGATAACCGTTCCCAAATCTGTTGACAAAATTCTTCACATGAAGCATAATTGAGAACGATTCTCATATTCCATGAACATGTGGAGGTTTTGTGATGAAAAAGTATTTATCCTTTATTATGGCCGGTATAATGATGGTCTGCTGCCTTCAGGCCTGCGGCACCGGAAACGGCTCCGGAAGCAATGGGACCGCGGCAGGAAATGACAGGCTCCGGATCGTTGCGACGATCTTCCCGGAGTACGACTGGGTGATGAATATCCTCGGGAAAAATCCTGCCGATGCCGAGGTCAGCATGCTGCTGGACAATGGTATTGATCTTCACAGCTTTCAGCCAACGGCAGATGATATTCTTAACCTTTCCACCTGCGATCTGTTTATCTATGTCGGCGGGGAATCCGATGACTGGGTAAAAGATGCGCTTGAGGAAGTGAAAAATAAGGATATGACCGTGATCAGACTGATGGATGTGCTGGGCAGTTCGGTAAAGGTGGAAGAGCTGGTCGAGGGCATGCAGGAGCATGATCATGACCACGATGAAGCCGCCGATGATCATGACGATGATGAAGCTGCCGATGATCATGACCATGACGAAGCTGCCGATGATCATGATCATGATGAAGCCGCTGATGAACATGATCATGACGATGGCGAAGCCGAATATGATGAGCATGTCTGGCTGTCCCTGCGCAACGCGGCAGTCTTCGTTCAGCGTATTGCCGATTCCATTCAGCGCATCGATCCTGACCATGCGGAGGTTTACAAAAGCAATGCATCCGCATATATTGAAAAACTGAATTCACTGGATAAGGAATACGGGACAGCGGTTCAGAACGCGGCCTTCCGCACGATTCTCTTCGGAGACCGTTTCCCGTTCCGTTATCTGGTCGATGATTACGGGCTTGACTACTATGCCGCCTTTGCCGGCTGCTCGGCGGAAACGGAAGCCAGCTTTGCAACCGTTACCTTTCTTGCCCGGAAAGTCGATGAGCTCGGACTTCCCGCAGTCATGACCATTGAAGGAACGGACCACCGGATCGCGGAGACGATCGTGCGGAATACGCAGGCAAAAGACCAGCAGATCCTTACAATGGATTCCATGCAGGGGACAACATCAGGAGATGTTCAAAACGGCACCACCTATCTCTCTGTGATGGAAAACAATCTGTCCGTTTTAAACGAGGCGCTGAATTAGGGGGCGGATACATGGCTTTACTTACCATACAGCATCTGTCGGTGGGCTACGGTTCACAAGCCATCGTGGAGGATCTGAATTTTTCCGTAAACGAAGGGGAGTATCTCTGCATCGTGGGAGAAAACGGTTCGGGCAAGACCACGCTGATGAGGACGCTGCTTCATCTTCAGGAGCCGGTAAACGGTCAGATCCTGACCGGCGGAGGGCTTCATCAAAATGAGATCGGCTATCTTCCGCAGCAAACGGTCGTGCAGAAGGATTTCCCCGCATCCGTGAGAGAGATCGTTCTCTCCGGATGTCAGGGACGCTGCGGGCGCAGGCCGTTTTACAATAAAGCAGAAAAACAGCTGGCAGAGACCAATATGGAGCGCATGGGCATATTGCCGATCAAAGATCGCTGCTATCGTGATCTTTCCGGCGGACAGCAGCAGCGCGTGCTGCTTGCAAGAGCCCTTTGCGCGGCGCAGAAGGTGCTGCTGCTGGATGAGCCGGTGGCAGGGCTTGACCCGAAGGTGACTGCCGAAATGTATGAGCTGATCGATAAGCTGAACCGGGAGGGCATCACCATTATCATGATCTCTCATGATATTGCCGCCGCCATTCGTTATGCAAGCCACATCCTCCATATCGGAACCGCTGTTTTTTATGGCACGAAGGAAGAATATCTGCAGAGTGAAGACGGGAAGTTCTTCCTGATGCAGCAGAAGGGCGCTGAGGCATGATATTTGAAAAGCTTGGAATGTATCTGCAATATCCGTTTGTACAATACGCGCTGATCGTCGGGGTGCTGATCGCGCTGTGTTCCTCATTGCTTGGCGTAACGCTGGTACTGAAACGGTTTTCTTTCATTGGTGACGGGCTTTCTCATGTTGCCTTCGGCGCAATGTCGATCGCGGCTGTGCTGAACCTGACAAACGAAATGCTGCTGGTGCTGCCGGTCACGATCATCAGCGCTATCCTGCTTCTGCGGACGGGGCAGAATGCAAGGATCAAGGGCGACGCCGCGATCGCGATGATCTCAGTGGGTGCGCTGGCGTTCGGATACCTCATCATGAATCTCTTTTCCACCTCGTCAAACCTGTCCGGGGATGTATGCAGCACCCTGTTTGGATCGACCTCCATTCTGACGCTCACGCCGAGGGAAGTATTGCTCTGCATCGTGCTGTCGATCACGGTTGTGCTGATCTTTATCCTGTTCTACAACAGGATATTCGCGGTGACCTTTGACGAGAATTTTGCCAAAGCGGCAGGAACGAACGCGGACGGCTATAATCTGCTGATCGCGATCATTATCGCGGTCATCATCGTACTTGCGATGAACCTTGTCGGATCGCTCCTGATCTCCGCTCTGGTTATTTTTCCGGCGCTGTCCGCCATGCGGGTCTTTCGGAATTTCCGCTCGGTCACGATATGCTCTGCAGTGCTGTCTGTGGTCTGTGCTTTTTCCGGGATCATCATTTCCATCCTGGCCGGAACGCCGGTAGGTTCAACGATCGTGGCCGTGGATGTCGCGGCATTTGCAGTCTGCAGTGTGGCAGGCATGAAGAATTCGTAGGATAATGATCGAAATGTTTCACTCGCAATTGTGCCGCTGACGCGGCAGGAGGTGAAAGATGCAATATTCAAATGTGTGTGGGGAAAAGATCTCAAAACTGGCTTTCGGCACGATGAGGCTTCCTGTTAAGGAAGACGGAAGTATTGACCAGGATCAGGTAAATGCCATGACCGATTATGCCATGGAGCATGGCGTGA
>CAMOOZ010000033.1 GCA_946621895.1 uncultured Lachnospiraceae bacterium
GTGCCGGTGGCACGCGTCCAGCACCGCCAGCCTTAGCTGGCGCGGAGCAAGTAGCGCGATAGCGCGGATTGCGAATGGTGCTATGTGCCGGGGGCACATGTCCAGCACCGTTGGCTTCAGCCAGCGCGGATTGCAGCATGGCGAGAGCGCAAAGCGCGGAGCCATGAGTCGCTTTTTTCATGCGCAGCCTGTGACGGCGAGTAATGATGCGAAACATGACGAAGATTAAGATCTGCGGACTGACAAGGCCGGAGGAGGCCGCCTGTTTAAATGAAACCGGGGCGGACTACGCCGGTTTTGTCCTGTTTTACCCGAAAAGTCCGAGAAATATTTCACTGGAGGCAGCAAAGCCGATCATGGCCATGCTGGACAAAAGGATTTCCAGCGTGGCGGTGTGTGTAAATCCTTCGATCAGCCAGGTGAATGCCATCATCGGGGCAGGCTTCGACCTGCTCCAGATCCATGGCCAGCTTTTTCCGGAGGTGGCCATGAATTCCCGGATACCCGTCTGGAAGGTCTGCGCCGGCGGGGAGGAGGGCGAGCTGCGCTTTGCGATGCGTCAGCCCGCCGTTCAGGCCGTGGTGCTTGATGCCGGGACTCCCGGCAGCGGACGGGCGTTCGACTGGGAGAGGGCGAGGGAGCTGCTTCCCCTGATGGAAAAGCCCATGGTGCTGGCAGGAGGGCTGACCCCGGAAAATGTCCGGGAGGGGCTTTCGTTTTTTCATCCTTTTTGTGTGGACACCTCCTCCGGCGTGGAATGGGAGGACAGGCCGAAGGGTTCGGGCAAGGATCCGGAAAGAATCAGAAGGTTTATCGAGGCGGTTAGAGAATGGGACATAAAAAAGACACAATCCTGATCGTAGAGGACACGGAGATCAATATCATCCTCCTGGAAAAGGTGCTGAGCCAGGAATACGATATTGAGATCGCGGGAAACGGAGAGGAGGCGCTGGAAAAGCTGTCGGATCCCGCGAATAAAATATCGGCCGTTTTGCTTGACCTGATGATGCCGGTGATGGATGGCTTCCAGGTCATGGCAAATATGCAGCAGAGAGGCCTGATGCATATCCCCGTGATCGTGATGACCGGTGAGACGGATCCCGTGGTGGAGGAAAAAGCCCTGGTCATGGGCGCCGTGGATTTCGTGCCGAAGCGCTATAAGCGCAGGATCCTGAAGACCCGTATCGCCAATGCCATCGCCAGAAGCGAAATGACCCACATGGAGCAGCTCAGACATACCGCCGAGCATGATTCCCTGACGGATCTTTATAACCGCACGACATTTTTCCGCCAGATCATGGGCTATGCAACGCTGCATGAGAATGAACCGCTGGTCTTTGTCAGAATAGATATCAGGCGTTTTCATTTAGTCAATTCGCTCTTCGGGGAAAGCACGGGAGATGCCCTGCTGATCTTTGTCGCGCAAAAGATCAGAGCATATGTGGACAGGCTGGACTGGGGCGTTTACGGCCGGATCGAAAGCGATATCTTCGGCATGTTCATCCCCTATGACGAAGAAGAGCTGATCCCATCCCTGGAGGAGCTTGGCCGGGAGATCGGAGAATACCGGAAGGACTACACCGTTTCCTGCGCCTTCGGTGTCTATAAGGTCAGGCCAACGGATTATTCCGCAGAGAATATGTTCATGTGCGCCTCCCAGGCCTCCAAGTCCATTAAGCATCATTACACCCATATGGTGGGTTTTTATGATGTGGAGATGGGCGAGCAGATGATCCGTGAGCAGGAGATCGTCCAGGACATGAAGCGGGCGCTGGACGAACAGGAGTTCATCGTCTATTATCAGCCCAAATATGATGTGGACAAGCGGCTTCCCTTCGGCGCGGAGGCGCTCGTGCGCTGGAAGCATAAGGATGTGGGAATGATCTCCCCGGGCGTATTTGTGCCCATATTCGAGCGCAACGGCTTTATCGGGGAGCTGGATTATTATATCTGGGATCATGTCTGCGCCGCGATCCGGAGGTGGCTGGACGCGGGCCTTGATCCGGCCCCGATCTCGGTGAACATGTCCCGCGCGGATCTTTCCGACCCGAATCTGACAGCAAATCTGACGGGACTGATCAAAAAATATGATCTGCCGCCCACGATGCTCTATCTGGAGCTGACGGAGTCCGCCTATATGGACAATCCTGAGCTGATGGATCAGACCCTGAGGAGCCTTCATGAGGCGGGCTTTATCATCCTGATGGATGATTTCGGCAGCGGCTACTCCTCACTGAACACATTAAAGGACATTTCCGTGGATATCCTGAAGATCGATATGAAATTTCTGTCGAAGGATATGCAGGACATGAAGTCCAATAAGATCATCACGGCCGTGGTCCAGATGGCGCATTCCCTTTACATGCCGGTGATCGTGGAGGGCGTGGAGACAGAGGATCAGTACGAATTTCTGAAGGAGATCGGCTGCGAATATATCCAGGGCTATTTCTTTTCCAGGCCTGTGCCGGAAGAGGAATATGAGCGGATGATCTCTGCGGAGGAGGTCAAGAACGGCGTGGCAAAGATCCGTCAGGAGACCTTCCAGAAGGCCCTGGAGGAGCATGAGAAGCAGCGTGACGACAAGCGGATCAGCATTTCCGACATGGATATTTACGGCAATCCCGAGGCCTTCGTCAGGAGAGGAAAGGAACAGCCCCTGGACAGCATGGTCTATCGGGATCCGCTTACCGGTGTGTTCAACAGGAATTATATCTATGACTGGCGATTCTGGTCGGAGAGGGAAAAGGGCAGGATCAGCTTCCTGCTCATCGATCTGCGCTGGTACACGGACCTGCGCAATACCTGGGGGCAGGCCGCTGCGGAAGGGATCATAAAGCAGGTCGCCAAAGCGCTGATGCAGGCGGCGGGACCGCGGGATGTGATCGTGCGCTATGGCGGAGATGTTTTCCTGATGATGCTCAAGCAGGTGAACGACTCGATGATCCCGGCGTTAGTCAGAAGGATCAACAGTATCCTTTCCGGGCTCGACTGGGAAGGCAAGGACAAATTCCGCATCACCGCAGATTACGGTTTTTCCTCGGTGGAGGATTTTGAGCAGTTTTATCATGATTCCGCCCATCTGGACAGCATGCTGCATGCCGCGGAGGTGCGGCTGCTCTACAACAAGGATAAGGTGGAGCCCATCCGGAAGGCCGTGCTTCTCGTGGAAAAGCCGTCTGACGAAAGAGAGGAGCTTCATCAGGCGCTGCGGAAGGAGGCAGAGCTGATCATTGTCGCCGAGGCTGCGGAGGCGGAGGAATTTCTGGAGCATAATCATGTGGACATGGTCATTCTCGACACCACACGGGATAACGGGGAGAATTTTGCGCTGATCACGCGCCTCGGCAATGATGCCAGGCTTTCCGGCGTCAGGCTGATCGCCATCGCGGACGCCTCCGTGGAAATGGAGATGAAGGTCCTGCGGGCCGGCGTGGATGATTTTATCACCGAACCTCTTAATGTCGAGCTGCTGATGCACCGGATCCGGCGCAACCTTTCCGGCGGGCGTTCCTCCGCCAGAAGGATCTCCGAGAATCATTTCCTTTTCAACCAGATCCATATCCCCTATGCCGTGGCGCATCTGGTGAAGGAAGAATCCGGGGAAAGGGTCGTGTTCAGCTATGTGAACGAAGCCTTTGAGCAGGAGCTGAAAAAGAGCAGGGAGGAGATCCTCCGCTCCGGGATCTTTGCGGAACAGGAGATGGTCTCAATGCTGAAGCGCGCGGGCTCCTCGGAGAAATCGCTGCGGCAGAGCTTCCAGGATGAGCAGACCGGGTGTTATTATGACCTGACCGTCTATGATGACGGCGATGATTATTATGGGATCATCGCCTTCGAGAATCTGCATTATGCGGTGATGGCGAAGGAAAAGCAGCACTATGAGGAGATCCGGGAAAGAGAGCTGATGCTGTCCTCCCTGACGGAGAACATTCCCGGCGGCATCGTGATCTTCCGTCTGCTGAGCGA
>CAMOOZ010000034.1 GCA_946621895.1 uncultured Lachnospiraceae bacterium
AATGCTGCAGAAGACAGCGCTTACTCCGCCAAAGAGCACCAGCCCGAGAATGGTCTGGATGATGGCCGAAAGCTTTAAGCCCGCCATGCAGAAAAACCCGCAGACAAGCAGGACGCCCAGGGAAAGCAGCGCCTCTCCGAGAAACACCTCGTAGCCCACCACCTGATAATGGGGGCCGAACTGGAAAAGGGATCCGGTGAGATGCCTGAAGATCAGCGGCAGGGCGGTGGCATTGGCCCAGATGATCGCGATGTAGACAAGCACCAGAAACCAGGAGCTTAAGAACCCGTGATCATGGCCGAAGGCATGATTCGCGTAGGAGAGGGTCCCGCCTGCATCGGGATGATGCTCCATCATATAGGCATAGTTCATCCCGATCAGCAGCATGACCATGCCGCCGATCAGCATGCCGATCGCCGTGCCCCAGGGTCCCGCGATCGGCAGGAAGGTGGTTCCCGGCATCACAAAGGATCCCCACCCCACCGCGCATCCCAGGGAGAGGGAAAAAACATGGAGTGGGGTAAGGTATTTCTTCAGCGAAACGCTTCCGGTGCTTTCTTCACCTTGTTCCATGAACAGCCTCTTTCTTTCTGCACACATGCTCGTTGATCGTGGCGATCAGGGAGGCCACATCAAAGGGCTTGGCAATATGATGATCCATTCCGCTCTGCAGGCTCATCTTTTTATCTTCCTCGCTGGCATTGGCGCTCAGCGCGATGATCAGCATATCCTTCACATCCGCGCGGGGCAGCGCGCGGATCGCCCTGGTGGCTTCATAGCCGTTCATCACGGGCATCTGGATATCCATCAGGACCAGATCGTAGTACCAGAGCGGATTATCCCGCACGATCTCCACGGCATCGCTGCCGTCCGCCACGGATTCCCCCTGGAAGCCGGCTTCTTCAAGCACCGTTTCCGCCAGCATCCGGTTGATCTCGATATCCTCCACGAGAAGGATCCGGTGCTGGCCTTCGGCGCGCGGCGCGGCCTCCGGCTCCGGCTCCCCGGTTTTCTGCGGCGCTGCTTCTCCGTTTACTTCTTTTAAAGGAAGAAAGATCGTAAACACGGAGCCCTTCCCTTTTTCACTCTCCGCCTGGATGGAGCCTCCCATGATATCCAGCAGCCGCTTGACGATGGAAAGCCCGACGCCGACGCCCTGCTGCCCGGAGCGGGTGGAATTGACCTCCTGCTCGAAGGGCTTATAGATATCCTTCAGGAAACCCTCTGCCATCCCGATCCCGGTGTCCGCGATGGAAAAGACATAGCGGGCATATCCGGAATCCGAGACCTCGGTCTTTTTCGCGGAAACGGTGATGTGCCCGCCCGCGGGCGTAAATTTCAGCGCGTTGTCCATCAGATTGCTGATGACCCGGGTAAACCTCGCGCCGTCTAACAGCACCCGGCCATCCGGGATCGCGTTTTCCTCGATGAGGGTGATCTGCTTCTCTTTGGCCTGCGGCCGGAAAATGCTTACGATGTCATCCAGCTTTTCGGCGAGCGCGCAGGGAAGCACATTGTTTTCCAGGCGCCCCTGCTCCAGCCTGCTTAAGTCCAGCAGATCGTCGATCATCATCAGCAGCTGGCTGCCGGACTGCCGGATGTGGCCGATATATTCCGCCTGCTTGTCCGGCTCTCCCGGATGACGCTTTAAGAGCTCCGCGAAGCCCAGGATCGCGTTCAAGGGGGTGCGGATGTCATGCGAAATATGAAAGAGAAATTCGGATTTGATCTCGCTTTCCCGCTTTTCTCTTTCCAGATCCAGCTCCATGTGCAGCCGCTGCTCCTGTGCCCTGCGTTTTTCCGTCACATCCGTGATGAACACGGAAAAAACCCGGCCGACGCCCTCAAGGGCGGTAAACCGGCCATAGTCATCCACCCAGCGCAGCTCCCCGTCCTTTTTCAGGATGCGGTATTCCACATTATCCAGCTGCTCGTTGGCGCTGTCCGCGATCTGTTCATCAATGGAGCGCTGCACCCGCTCCCGGTCATCGGGATGGACCATGCCGGAAAAGGTATTCCCGGTCAGTTCCCTGAATTCCTCAGGTGTTTCGCAGCCGAAGATCTTTAATGTGTTTCCGTTCAGATAAAGCAGCTCCTGAGTGGGGTCGCTGCGGTACACAAAATAGCCGCCGGGGATCTGTTCACCGATCCGCGCCAGATCGGAAAGTGTCAGTATCGTCTGATCCTGCAAAGCCGGTCCTCCTTTGCTCAAATGCGTGGTCATTTCTTCAATATTATAGGTCATGACGGCCCATTCCACAACCGCGGCCGCGGGTTTCATATTTTTCTATCAGCAATTTCGATTAACAGGGTGAAACGGAAATGGATGTGTGGTAGAATACACAAAGATATGGTTATTCGCACCGGGCGGTTTGATTTCCTTAGATGGGGGTGAAAGAGCATGGCACATAAGATTCTGGTGATCACGGGGAGCTACAGGGCAAACGGCAATACGGCGATCCTGGCCGATGCCTTTGCAAAGGGCGCAAAAGAAGCGGGCAATGAGGTGGAGGTTTTTGACGCGGCGAAGGCGCAGCTGGACGGCTGCCACGGGGATAAGTCCTGCCATAAGACGGGCTTTTGCGGGATCAAGGACGATGGCATAAGGATGCATGAGCTTCTTGCCTGGGCGGACACGCTGGTGCTCGTCTCCCCTTTGTATTTCGGCGGCTTTACGGCCTATGCGAAAAAAGCGATCGACAGGCTTTATCCCTATGCCGCCGCGCCTGCCAGGGCAAAGCTGGGCGTAAAGACGATGTATCTGATCGCCGCCGGCGGCACCGGGAATGCGCAGGATTTCCAAGCCATGGAATATGAATTCTCCCATGTGGCGAAGGTCTTAAAGCTGGAGGAGGGCGGAAAGCTGATCTGCACCGGTCTCGGCGGCCCCGGAGAGGTGAAAAAATACGACGGCTATCTGCGCCAGGCAGTCCGGATGGGCATGCAGGTGGGCGCGTATACCAATGACATCTGATGAGCAGGGACGGTGAGGATAATACGATCTTTTGCTTTTCTCTCATAAATAAGTAAAACAGCTTCGTACAGAGCCCTTCTGCCGATGCCGCAAGGTCCGGCGGGAGGGCTTTTTTCATTTTGTTTTCCATTCTTTTCTATTGCACTTTACGGATACGGGTAGTATAATGCCATTTAATTCGTTTAATAATGATCTTTTTTTTATGGGGTAATGTTCATGCCGTTGTTTCAGCATCATATTACGGGTCGTAAAGAAAGGGCGTTCACGGCCCTTTTCTTATGTCTGTGCCTTGCGGTGAGCCTCCTTGCCGGCTGCGGCGCCTCCGCGCCTGCGGGCGACAGGGTCTATACACCCGCGGAATTCCGCTTTTCCGGCGGTTCCGGGAAGGTGGTGATCAGCTGCCCCCAGGTGGAGGTCAGGGCCGGAAAAACCACCGCGAAGCTGGTGTTCGATTCCCCGAATTATTCCTATGTAAAGCTGGATGAGGAGGCGTCCGACCGGGTGCAAGCGGGGAGCGATGAGCTGAGTTTCGTTTTTTACATTCCGGTGGTTTGCGATAAGGAGTTTTCTGTTTCTGCAATGACCACGGCAATGTCCACTCCGCATGAGATCGAATACATTCTTTATGTCTCCTCAGCGGGAGGCGCCTCGGGCGAAGCCGCAGCAGGAGAGAGCGCCGCAGGAAAGGCGAAAAAGGAATTCATGGATCCGAAGGCCATTCCGGGCCTGACCCTTTCGGAAGAAAAGCCGTTGGATTCTGCCGGTTGTTTTTCCGTATTCAGCTATGAAGAGGGCGCAAAGCTTTTGGAGGTGAAGGATTCCTGCCAGTATCTGCTGCTTCCGGAGGGGATGGAGGCGCCCGAAGGTCTTTCCCGGGATATGGTGATTTTGAAGCTTCCGCCGAAAAGCGTGTATATGGCGGCCACTGCGGTGATGTCGCTGATCTACGCGATGGGCGGAGAGGACGCGGTGAGGCTTTCCGGCACGGATGCTTCGGGCTGGAATATCGAGGGGCCCGGCGAGGATATGAAGGCCGGCAGAATTCTTTACGCGGGAAAATATTCTGCCCCGGATTA
>CAMOOZ010000035.1 GCA_946621895.1 uncultured Lachnospiraceae bacterium
CGCCCAGCGGGAATATGTATTTCTGAAGAGCAGATGATCGCAGGACGGGCTTTTCTTCGAAAGGGAGGAAAAAAATGATCGAAAAGCTGATCGAAGCAATAGAAAAAAAGAACTCTCCTATAGTGGTAGGACTTGACCCCCAGCTGCCGCTGATCCCCTCCTTCCTTTTTCCGGAGGGGGAGCTGACCCTGGAGGGCGCAGCCCAGGCCATCCGGGACTTCAACAGAATGCTGATCGACGCGCTTTCGCCACTGATCCCGGCGGTAAAGCCGCAGATCGCGATGTATGAGCAGTTCGGCCTTCCGGGGCTGTCCGCTTATGAAGAGACCATCCGCTGCGCTCACGAAAAGGGGCTGCTTGTGATCGCGGATGTAAAAAGAGGGGATATCGGTTCTACCTCGAAGGCCTATGCAGTATCCCATTTGGGAAGAGTTAAGCTGGGGGATAAATCCGTTTCCGTGTTTAACGCGGATTTTGCCACGGTAAACCCTTACCTTGGGACAGAGGGGATCGAGCCCTTTAAGGAGGTCTGCGCGGAAGAGGGCAAGGGCCTCTTTGTGCTGGTGAAGACCTCGAATCCGGGCAGCGCCGAGCTGCAGGATAAGCTGATCGGGGATAAACCGCTTTATCTGGAGGTGGGAGAGATCGTGGAGCGTTGGGGGGAGAGCCTCAGGCACGGCGGCGCTTATTCCGACATCGGCGCTGTGGTGGGCGCCACCCATCCGGAGATCGGCAAAAGGCTGAGAAAAGCCCTGCCCCATACCTTTTTTCTGGTGCCGGGCTATGGCGCCCAGGGCGCAACAGCGGAGGATCTTGCCGGTTTCTTTGACAGCAGCGGAGGAGGCGCCATCGTAAATTCCTCCAGAGGCATCATCGGTGCCTGGAAGCAGAAGGACTATGCGGATTTCGGCGAAAAGGGCTTTGCGGAAGCGGCCGCGGAAGCGGTGCTGAGGATGAAAGAGGCGCTGAATCGCTGTAGGATGCACGGATAAGGAGCTGTAGGAAAGCAACATGCACATTTGCAAAGGTGCATTAGTTATTTTTCGACAGATCCTAAGGCAGCAGAAGCCGGAAAGGATGATCCATGGAATTTTCCTCCCCTTTGCATGAAGCCTGCGGAGTGTTCGGCATGTACGATCCCTCCGGCGCGGATATCGCGTCATCGATCTACTATGGGCTGTATGCGCTGCAGCACAGAGGACAGGAGAGCGCGGGCATCGCCGTCACGGACACGAACGGCCCGAGGAATAAGGTCTGCTGTCATCGCGGCCTCGGCCTGGTGAATGAGGTATTTAACGCGGAAAGCCTCGGGAAGCTGAAGGGCAATCTCGGGATCGGCCATGTGCGCTATTCCACGGCCGGCGAGAGCAGCATTGAAAACGCCCAGCCGCTGGTGCTCAGCTACATCAAGGGGACGCTGATCCTCGGGCATAACGGCAATCTTGTCAATGCGCCGGAGCTGCGCAGGGAGCTTTCCCGGGGCGGAGCCATTTTTCAGACGACGATCGATTCCGAGACCATCGCCTATCATATCGCCAGGGAGAGGGTAAATACGGAAACCGCGGAGGAAGCGGTGGTCAGAGCGATGCGCAAGCTCAAGGGCGCCTATGCGCTGGTGATCGCCAGTCCCAGAAAGCTGATCGGCGCCAGAGATCCCTTTGGCTTTAAGCCGCTTTGCATCGGGAAAAAGAATGACGCCTATATCATTACCTCAGAATCCTGCGCGCTGGAGACACTGGGAGCGAAATTCGTCCGGGATGTCATGCCGGGGGAGATCGTGACCGTCGAAAAGGACGGAACCCTCCATTCCGACACGACGCTCTGCATTCCCCAGGATCACACGGCCAGATGCATTTTTGAATACATCTATTTCTGCCGCCCCGATTCCCGTTTTGACGGCGTGAGCGTCTCCGAAGCCAGAATGCAGGCAGGTGCCTTTCTGGCTGAGGATCATCCGGTGGAGGCGGATCTGGTGGTGGGCGTGCCTGAATCGGGCAATATGGCCGCCCTCGGCTATTCCCGCGCCTCAGGGATCCCCTATGGGATCGCCTTTACGAAAAACACCTATGTGGGCAGGACCTTTATCCAGCCGGGTCAGGCTGACCGCAGCATGGGCGTGCGGATCAAGCTGAATGTGATCGCGGAAATGGTAAAGGGAAAACGGATCATCATGATCGATGATTCCATCGTCCGGGGGACTACCAGCGCGAAGATCGTGACGCTGCTGCGGGAAGCGGGAGCCAGGGAGGTCCATATGCGGGTCTCCGCGCCTCCCTTCAAGCATCCCTGCTATTTTGGCATTGATATCCCTTCCGGGGATCAGCTGATCGCCAACGGGCGAAGCGTTGAGCGCATTGCGGAGCTGATCGGTGTGGACTCTCTCGGCTTTCTGGATCTGCGGCACCTTCCCGCAATGGCAGGCGATCAGCCGATCTGCACGGCCTGCTTCAACGGCAGCTATCCCATTGCACCGCCAAAAGAGGACATAAGGGGAGAGTTCAGAGCCTGATCTCCGGTCATTGCCGGGTCTGTATGCTTTTCCCGGTGCCTTTTTCCCTCAGTTTTGCAGGATCCCTGTTTCCCTGAGGGCATCCTTCACCTCTTTGATCGGGATGATCTCCATTGCCTTTTTCACTTCCTCCGGCACATCCCTGAGATCCTCTTTGTTCTCCTCAGGGATCAGCGCCTTTGTCACGCCGGCCCGCTGCGCCGCCATCAGCTTTTCCGGCAGTCCGCCGATGGGCGTTACCATGCCTCTCAGTGAGATCTCTCCCGTCATGGCAATCTTTGGAGAAACGGCTTTTCCCGTGACCAGAGAGGCCAGGGCCGTTGCCAGCGTGATCCCCGCGGAGGGACCGTCCTTGGGCACCGCGCCCTCGGGCACATGGATATGCAGGTCATTTCCGGAAAAGAGCTTTGCTTTCTCCGGAAACATCGATTTGATCAGGGAAACGGCGATCTGGGCAGATTCCTTCATCACATCGCCCAGCCGCCCGGTGATGATCAGCCCCCCCTTCCCCTTTGTGAAGAGTGTCTCGATATAGAGGATCTCCCCGCCGGCGGAGGTCCAGGCCAGTCCCGTGATGATGCCCGGGCGCACCGCCTCATCCGTCCGTTCATGCCGGATGGGCGTGATGTCTAACGCCTCCCGGATCTCCTCCGGTTTCAGGGAAAACACCAGGTTCTCCGTTTTTGAGATCTGCACCGCAGCCGCGCGGCAGAGGGCATCCACCCGTTTTCTTAAGCCTCTGACCCCCGCTTCCCTGGTATAATCCGCGATCAGGGTGCGGAGCACCTCATCGGAGATCTCCATCTGCTCCGGCCTGATCCCCATGGCATCCATGGCCTTCGGCAGCAGATGCTCCTTTGCGATGGAGAGCTTTTCCAACGGCGTATAGCCGTCAAAGCTGATGACCTCCATGCGGTTTAAGAGCGGCTCGGGGATCGTGTCTGTGGCATTTGCCGTGCAGATGAAGAGGACATCGGAAAGATCATAGGGCACATTCAGATAATGATCCGTAAAGGTGTTGTTCTGCTCCGGGTCGAGCAGCTCCAGCAGGGCACTGGCAGGATCACCGTGATAGGAGGAGGCGATCTTGTCCACCTCATCCAGCACCATGACCGGATTGGAAACGCCGCTTTTCGCGATGCCGTCCATGATGCGTCCGGGCATCGCGCCGATATAGGTCCGGCGGTGTCCCCGGATATCCGCCTCGTCCCTGATCCCGCCCAGGCTTACCCGGATATATTCCCGGTGCAGCGCATCCGCGATGCTTTTCCCGATGCTCGTCTTACCGGTGCCCGGCGCTCCCACGAACAAAAGGATCGAGCCGGCCTGCTCCCGCTTCAGATTCATCACGGCGATCTGCTCCAGGATCCTGCGCTTGACCTTTCGCAGGCCGTAATGGCCGCGATTCAGGATCTCCTCCGCCTCCTTTAAGGAGATGGGGCCTGCCTGCTCCTTTTTCCAGCTTAAGGAGGTGATAAAATCCAGATAATCGTAGAGCATGAC
>CAMOOZ010000036.1 GCA_946621895.1 uncultured Lachnospiraceae bacterium
ATCGATTCGCCGGAGTGCCGGAAAAGCATTGCCAGGCTGAAAATGGATCATACAATTGTGGAGGAAATGTACGGTAATGATGAAGGGAGAAAGGGATTTACGGCAAATGTGTATAAGGCATCGATGGAGCCGCGGATCGAGGCTCTTGAGAATAAGCTCCAGAAGCTTATCCCGAAGGGCTGAGTGCAAAGCTTTGGATTCGGAACGGAAATATCCCGCATAAACAGTGGTATTATTCATTTATGATATTATGATATACTCAATGCAGCACAGATACCACGAACACAGAAACGGAGGAAAAGGAAAATGGAAAGAAACAGTTGCAGTGCAGGCAGGAGGGGTCTCAGTGTTTTACTGGTGCTTACGATGACGCTGATGCTTTTCTGGAGTATGGGGCTCACGGGATACGCAAAGAGCGGGAAGGCGCTTGGCACCTACTGGAGCGCTGATTCGGCGGCGGCGCAGAGCTTAAGGAGCTATGTGTCCAAAGTGACCAACAAAGCGGACCGCGCAAATTACATCCCGGAGGAGGACCGCATTGCCGTATTTGATATGGACGGCACTTTGATCTGTGAAACCTATTACACCTATTTTGATACGATGATGTTCATCAACTACTGTCTGGTGGATCATCCTGAAAGGGTGTCGGCTGAGCTGAAGGCCGCGGCGGCTGAGATCAAGCCGGGATATACGGCCGGTGAGGAGCTGGCCCGGAATTTCGCGAAGGCCTATGCCGGCCTGACGGTGCAGCAGCTCTATGATTATGCGGTGGCGTTCGGACAGAAGCAGACGCCCAGCTTCCGGAACATGCGCTATGCGGACGGCTTCTATCTGCCGATGGTGGAGCTGGTGGAATATCTGTACAACAACGGGTTTACGATCTATGTGGTCAGCGGTACGGAGCGCACGACCTCAAGGGCCATCGTTGCGAATTCCCCGATCAGCAAGTATGTTTCCCCTGCGCATGTGATCGGGACGGAATTCGAGGTTAAGGTGAAGGGGAATGAAGGCACCTCCTCCAATATGGATTACAAATATGCGAACGGCGACGAGCTGGTGTTCACGGGCGGCTTCATCCAGAAGAATCTGAATGCGAATAAATCCATCTGGATCGAGCGGGAGATCGGAAAGCGCCCTGTCCTCGCCTTCGGCAACAGCGGCAGCGACACGAGCATGATGAACTATGCGATAGATGCCAGGAATCCGTATCCCACAGCGGCTTATATGGTGGTGGCGGACGATTCCGTCCGGGAATGGGGAAAGCAGAACTGGGAGGAGAAATCCGCTTCCTATATCAGCCAGGGCTATGTGCCTATCTCCATGAGCAAGGATTTCCTGAAGATCTATCCCGATTCCGTTTCCAAATCCGCGCAGCAGTATGCGGAGCCTGGGCAGCAGACTGCCGGGCCGGAGGATATCATGGTGATCCTGTACGGCACGATCCGGGATCTGTCCGCGCAGGCAGTGAAATAACATATCCAAAACGAATTAAATAAATTCGTTTTGGATATCGTCGCTCGCAGAATAATTGCGGGTTTGAGCAAGCTCAAACCGCAATTGCTTTGTTCGCTTACTATAAGTTTCAGCGGGATTTGTTTCCCACATTTCGGAGGCCCCGATTCATCGCAATTCAGATGGACGGGGCCTTCTCCTTGACGGGCTTCCGGAAATAGAGGATAATCGGGGAAAGTGAAAAGAATGGGGGTTATCGCGATGGATCATCATTTTCTGGATACGCTGAGCAGAAATAATGTCACGACATTTCTGGATACCATGGACAGGATCAAAGGGGAGGAGAGCCTGAAGGCCTGCGTGGCGGATTCCATTGCCGCGCAGTATGTAAACAGAGACGGCTGCTTTGATTTTGCAAAAAGCGAAGAAAAGGCGCATCGTTTTCAGGAGGACTGCAGGGTGATCGTCTCCGAAAAACGGACGATCGAAGCCGCTTCAGCCTGGTCCGGAAGGGTCTGCGTGCTGAATTTCGCAAACGCGAGACATCCCGGCGGCGGGGTAAAGAGCGGCGCCTCGGCCCAGGAGGAATCCCTCTGCCGGATCACCACGCTTTATGCGAACCTGACGGATCCGGGCATGATGCTCGCCTTTTATCGTCATCATGAGGAAATCTATCTGGACTATTTCGGCAATGACGACTGCATCTTTTCGCCGAACGTCTGCGTGCTCCGCACGGACACGCAGACGCCGGAGCTGCTTCCGGAAAAGGACCGGTTTTTCGTGGATGTGATCACCTGCGCCGCGCCGGACATGCGGGGGGTCAATCAGCGCCCGTTAAAGGGGCGCCTGCCTGCCATTTATGAAAAGCGCATCCGCGCGATCCTGGAGACGGCGAAAAAGGAAAACGAGGATAAGCTGATCCTCGGGGCCTTCGGCTGCGGTGCCTTCCAGAATGATCCGCAGCTTGTGGCCGCGGCCTTTAAGGCTGTGCTGCCGGACTACCGCAGGGATTTTTCCGTGATCGAATTTGCCGTGTACACGGGCGGTAAGCCGAGTCCGAACTATGATGTGTTTGCGCAGGTCCTCGGAGAACAGAGCGCCGGGTCATGATGCTGGAGAAGATCAATCAGGCAAATGACATCAAAAAGCTTTCCCCGCAGGATTACCCCGTGCTCGCGCAGGAGATCAGGGATCTGATCATCCGCACAACGGGCAGCAGGGGAGGGCATCTGGGCTCGAATCTGGGCGCGGTGGAGCTCACCATGGCGCTCCATCTTTTCCTGACCCTGCCGGAGGACAAGCTGATCTTTGATGTGGGCCATCAGACCTATACGCACAAGCTGCTGACCGGAAGGCGGGAGGAGTTTGATTCCTTAAGGACCTACGGCGGCTTAAGCGGTTTCCCGAAGCGCAGGGAAAGCGAATGTGATATTTTTGACACCGGCCACGCCTCCAATTCCCTTTCCCTGGGGCTTGGCCTCGTGCGGGCAAGGGAGCTGGCAGGACTGAAGCATAAGGTCGTCTCCGTTATCGGGGACGGCGCGCTGACGGGCGGCATGGCCTACGAGGCGTTAAACAATGCCTCCAGGCTGGAAAGCAATTTCATCATTGTCTTAAACGACAATGAGATGTCCATTTCCGAAAATGTGGGCGGCGTGCCGAAATACCTGCAGAGCATCCGCACGGCAAAGGGCTATCAGGACTTTAAGGCGAATCTGGAGGAGTTTCTTTTAAAAAACATGCCGAATAAGGGGGAGCGGGTGCTGGAGAGCTTAAAGCGCTTTAAAAGCTCCTTCAAGCAGCTGGTCGTTCCCGGGATGCTGTTTGAGCACATGGGGATCACCTACCTGGGCCCTGTGGACGGGCATGACATC
Organism: uncultured Lachnospiraceae bacterium; assembly: GCA_946621895.1. Next base: position 3,327 of record CAMOOZ010000036.1, read on the forward strand.
AAGGCCATGCTGAGAACGCTGCGGGAGGCCGCGAAGATCCGCCACGCGGTGCTGATCCACGCGGTGACGAAGAAGGGCCTGGGCTACGCGCCCGCTGAGCGCCATCCCGCCCGTTTCCACGGGACGGGCCCCTTCGATATCGAAACGGGCGTGCCGGTCAAAAACAGCAATAAGGCCGCCTATACGGATATCTTTTCCACGGTCATGGTGAAGCTGGCGGGAAGGAATGATAAGCTCTGCGCGATCACGGCCGCGATGCCGGACGGGACGGGCTTAAAGCGCTTCCGCAATCTTTATCCGGAGCGGTTTTTCGATGTAGGCATCGCGGAGGAGCACGCGGTGAGCTTTGCCGCGGGGCTGGCGGTCGGCGGCTTTAAGCCGGTGGTGGCGATCTATTCCTCGTTTCTGCAGAGGGCCTACGACCAGATTCTACAGGATGTCTGCCTGCAGCAGCTGCC
>CAMOOZ010000037.1 GCA_946621895.1 uncultured Lachnospiraceae bacterium
GAAGGATTTTTTTCGGGAGGAGGACGGCATGGGGACCGTTGAGGTGATCCTGATCATCGTGGTCCTGGTGGGACTGGTGCTGATCTTCAAGGACCGTCTGATCGGGATCGTGAACAGCCTCTTCCAGAAGATCACCAGCCAGACCAATGAGGTGTAGGGACCACGCCGGTTACATGACCCTGACCCTGACCATGATCCTTGCGGTGTCGCTGCCGCTGATCATGATGATGTTCAACGGGGCGAGAAGGAATGCCGCGAGGCTGGATGCGGCCAATGCCTATGATGCGGCAATGGATGCCATCCTGTCAGAATACCACAGGGATCTTTTCCGGCAGTATGATGTGTTTTTCGTGGATCTTTCCTATGGGGAACACGGGATGAAAACCTCCTCGCTGGAGTCAAGGGTCAGGTATTACATGGAGGGGAATTATCATCCCGAAGGCAACGGGATCCCCTCCTTTGCCGGGGGCTTTTACCGGATGACAACGGCAGGCGTGCACCTGAATGAGGTGAGCATTGCCACGGATGATTCGGGACTGGTCTTCAGACGGCAGGCCGAGGATTATATCGCCGATCTTGACGGGCTGGATCTGCTGCCCGCGGGAAAGGTGGAGCAGAATTCGGAGACCCTGGAGAAGGGAAGGTACATGACGGATGAGGTGAGCAGGCGAAGGAACGAGAATCAGCGGCGGATCGACAGCATCCCGCTGCCCACGGAGGAGGATGAGGATGGCCATGAGCATACCGTGGAGCTGGATAATCCTGCGGACGGGATCAGCAGCATCAGAGGCAGGGGAATGGCCGGATCGGGATTTCTGCCCTTTGTCACCAATCTGGGAAGGGTCTCTCATGAAAAGATCAAAACGCCCGGCGGCCCGCCTTCCGCCAGAAAGCTGTATCAGGGGGACGGGCTGAACCCGGAGCTTGCCTGGGGCAGCGAGGGGCTCGTGAGACGGCTGGAGTTTTACCAGTATATCGCGATGAAAGCCTCTGACTTTACGAGAAATGAAGAAAAAAACGCGATGAAATACCAGATGGAGTATATCCTGAACGGAAAGGACAATGATCATGATAATCTCAGGGACACGGTGTTTACCCTGACCATGATCCGGGAGATGGCCAATACGGTCTATATCTTCACGGATTCCGGCAGGGAGGGTCAGTGCCGGCTCTGGGCCATGGCGCTCGCTGCGGTGACGCTTTGTCCGGAGCTGATCGATCCCGTGACCTACTCCCTGATGTTTGCCTGGGCTTTTGTGGAGAGTCTGAATGATGTGAAGATCCTGCTGGAAGGGAAAAGGCTGCCGATCCGGAAGACCGCAGACACCTGGCGCACCGGACTGCATCATATCCTGACGCCGGGCTCTCTGCCGGGAGGCGCCGGAGGAGCCAGCGGAGGTCTCTCCTATACGGAATATCTGGCTGCGCTGCTGTTTTTCCAGAACCTGGACAACGTGACCATGCGGATGCTGGATATGGTGGAATGCGATGTGCGGAAAGCCCCGGGCAACAGTAATTTTTATCTGGATTTCTGTGCCGATTCCTTTGATGTGACGGCACTCTCCAGAAGCAACATGGGAGACAGCTATCAGGAAACAAGAAGATACGGTTATCAGTAGAAACTGCATGGAGGCCTTTTGCCGTCCCTTTGGTCCTATGCGCCAAGACGGCTACATCCACAAACACAACAATGGGGAAAATAAAAGCAAATCTTAAGGCGTATCTGAATATTGCATCTCTGTTGTCCCTCCGGGCGGAATCGTCCAAAGGGGCGGCAAAGGGCCTCCATGAAAGCAGGAAGAACCCGGAGAAGGGGGAGAAGGCTGAAAGGCGTCTTCGCGCCAGCATGACGCTTGAAGCGGCCATGGCGCTTCCGCTCTTTATGTTCTTCTTCCTGAACCTGTTCTGCATGTTCCAGATGCTGTATGTCCAGGCGAGTGTGGGAAGAGCCCTGCACAATGTGGGAAAGGAGCTGGGCACCTGGGCCTTCGCCTACAGGGAAGGCATGGACGCGCTGGGAAAGGATGGTGAGGAGAGCGCCGCGGCAGCAGGAGGGCTTGGTTTTGCGGGAGGCCTGGCCTTTTCCGAGGGGGTGGCAAGGGGAATGGTCGTCTCCGAACTGAAGGATCATCCCTGGCTGGAAAAGGGGATCCGCGGCGGGGCGGAAGGGATATCCCTGCTGCGCTCCTCGATCCTCGCAGATGAACGGGACGAGATCTGCCTTATCGCCGATTATACGATGGTTCCCCTGATCAGCGTCATGGGTTTTGGAGAGATACGGCTCCAGAGCGCCTATTTTTCCCATGGCTGGACAGGGTACACACCAGGGGTCTTTACGCCGGAGGAGGACGGGGAGGAGATCGTGTTCATCACGGAAAAGGGCACGGTGTTTCACCGGGATATCCGCTGCTCTTACCTGAATCCGTCCGTGAGCACGATCTCTGCCCACGCGGTGGCAGCGGCGAGAAATGAAGACGGAGGGATATATTATGCCTGTGAGCTGTGCGGAAACAGGGCTTCGGCCTATATCATCACCAATTACGGGGATCGGTATCATACGAATCCCCAGTGCCCGGGACTTAAGCGGACGATCAGCGCCGTGCCGATATCTGAAGTCGGCGGGAGGGGACCATGCTCCAAATGCGGATACTGACGGAAGGCGCGCTTCTTTTGCTGCTGCTTTTGTTAAGCGCGCAGGACCTGCGGACAGGGAGGATTTCGGGAAGACTGGTTTTCCTTTCCTTCCTGCCCGGACTTCTCCGTATGTCGGTCTGCCTTTTGCCGGGGGGCGGGAACATCCTGTTTCAGCTGGCGGGACTGCTGCCGGGGCTTTTCTTCTGGCTGCTTTCCCGCAGCACCGGCAGAGCGATGGGAGAGGGCGATGGGCTTGTGCTGATGGCCATGGGCGCAGTGCTTGGAATTTCGGGATGCATGCTCGCGCTCAGCATGGCGCTCTTGCCCGCGGCCTTCTGCGCCGGTTTTCTGATCGTGGTGAAACGGAGGAAGGGAAAGGCCAGGATCCCCTTCATCCCCTTTCTTGCGGCTGGCTTTCTTGCGGGAATATGCATCTCCTGAAGGCTGCGGAGAAGCCGGAGGAGTGCGGCCGCAGATCGGGGAAGCCGGAGGAGTGCGGCCGCAGATCGGGGAAGCCGGAGGAGCACGGCCGCAGATCGGAGAAGCCGGAGGAGTGCGGCTGCAGATCGGGGAAGCCGGAGGAGCACGGCCGTAAAACACAGGGATCGAAATCAGGCTGCCTGGAGGGTTATATGACGCTGGAAGCCACGCTGCTTTGCCAGGTGATCCTGATGACCCTGTTCTTTCTGCTCTATATGGGGTTTTATGCCTATGACGCCTGCCTTGGCAAGCAGGATGCCTGTCTGATCGCCGTGGCCGGTGAGATCCCCTATAAGGCGGAGAGGGCGAACAGATATGTGAAAAAGGCCCTGGCGGAGCGATATCCGGAAAAATATCTCGCTTACCGGCAGCTTGGCGCCAAAGGAGAGACAACCGGGGATAAGGTGAGCGTTACGCTGTCCGGACAGGTCGTGGTACCCATCGGCGGAAGCTTTTTCCCGGAGGGGAAAGTAAAGCTCACGACCGAAGCCATAGTGGAGGCAAAGCGGATGAATGCGGTGGACTTTATCCGGAATATCCGGAAGGTGGAGCTTTTTGCGGACCTTTTTTCCGATGAGCAGGAGTCCGGGGAATAGAGACGAAAAACAGTCAGCAGAGGAGGATGGCAAGTGAAAGGGGAATATCTGAGAGAAGGAAGAGGAAGCTTCCTGCGGCTGCCCGGTCCGGGCGCGGAAGCGGACAGGGAGGAGGCGGTTGAGCTGCAGATGCTCTGCCGGGGAGGGCTGCCGGGACTCCTGAAGGCTTCCGTAAAGCATCTGAACGGGGAGGAATATCTCTATTATGAGGTGGGCTCCCTGGTGCGGCTGGAGGATCTTTATCTGAAAAAGCGGATGGGCAGGGAAGACATACAGGGTCTTATGGAAAAGCTTGTTCAGCAGGAGAGAGCGCTGGAGGATTATCTGCTGGATGACACCCATCTGATGCTGGATCCGGGCATGATCTATTCCGATCTCTCCACCGGGGAATTCCGTTTTGTGCTTTATCCGGGTCTGGAGGGAGAAAGGGAAGAGCAATATGGGATGCTGGTGGAATTCCTGATCAAGGCCGCGGATTATGAAGATGAGGAGCTGATCGAGGCAGTATATGCGCTGTATGATCTGGTGATGAACAGAGCGTTTTCTCCTGCCCGGGCAGCGGAGCTGCTGAAGGAGCTTTCCGGAAAGGAAAAGGAAGAAAAAGGCGAAGCATGGGACACGGAAGCCTGGGGTGCGGATGGCGAGGAGGACAGGGAGGAAAAGGCAGCGCAGGAAACAGCCTGGATGCAAAAGGAGAGCCTGGAGCGGCGGGATGGCTTTGTCCCTTCGCGCAGGGAGAGGGAGGAGGAAGAGTCCGTAACTGATCTGATGGAGGAGGATTTTGCTGAGCATGCGGAGAAAAAGCCGTTTTCCAGGACGCTGTTAAAGCTGTCCGTTATCCCCGTGGTCCTGCTGGAGCTGTTTTTCGGCTGGATTTTTGTAAATGTGTCGCTGAATCAGAAGGAAATGCTCCTGCTTGGGGCGGGAGCCGCTTCTGCGCTGGCAGTCGGCGTGATCTGCAGGCTGCTGCTCGCAAAGCTGGAAAGGGAAGAAAAGGAGGAGGAAGAAGACGGGGATTGGGAGCCGGAAAAGGAAATATTTCCCGGTGAAGCTTCCGGCAGAAATGCCGGGGCCTCCTTCGGGGAACGGATGAAAAGACAGCGAGCCGAAAGCGCTAAAGGTGCGAAGCTCCCCCCCGGGGACATGAAGGGAGAAAGGCTGCCGGGTTCGGTCTTTTCGGAGGAAGGCGGAAAAACGGAATACTTCCAGCCGGAGGAGCATACGGAGAATAAGCTGTACGGCCTCGGGAAAAACAGAAGGGTGATCCGGCTCGAGAATCTGCCCTTTGTGGTCGGCAAGAGCAAAGAACATGTGGATTATCTGCTGCAGGATAATTCCGTCAGCCGGATGCATGCGAAATTTACCGACCGGGACGGAAAGATTTATCTGACGGACTTAAATTCCACCAACGGCACCTTTAAGAACGGCCTCAGGTTGAATCCCGGCGAAGCGACGCTTCTGGAAAGGGAGGATGAGGTAAGGCTGGGAAGGCTGGAATTTGCCTTTCGCTGACTGCTCCGGATTTGACAGGTTTTCCGGCAGGTTGTAGACTCGTACAGGATCCCGGTGGTGCCTTTCCGCAGCCGTGCCTGCACGAGTGGAGGAAAGCCGCCGCCGAAATAACGAAGCAGAGGAAAAGGTAATGATCCGATTTAATATTCCGCCCTGTATGCCAAAAGCCTTTGATTATATGAAGGAGGCGGTGGCAAATGAAAAGATCTGCGGAGACGGCCCCTTTACAAAACGGGTCTCTGAATGGATTGAGGAAAAGACGGGAACGGCGAAATGCCTGCTCAC
>CAMOOZ010000038.1 GCA_946621895.1 uncultured Lachnospiraceae bacterium
AGCGTGATCATCACGAGGATGGAGGGCAGGACGCCGATGCCGGAAAAGGAATCCATCCAGTCCTTTGCCGCCCATCAGGCCAGCATGGTCGTATTCTTAAGCAGCTCTTTGCTGGAGGAGCTTTCCGCAAGGCTGATCGAGGGCGGGTATACGGCCGAAACGCCGGCGGCCATTGTCTATAAGGCCACCTGGCCCGAGGAGGAGAAATATCTCTGCACGGTGGGGACCCTTGCGCAGACCGCAAAGGAGCATAATATCACGAAAACGGCGCTGATGATCATCGGCGATGCCGTGGCGCACGCGCGTTATGACCGTTCAAAGCTGTATGATCCGACCTTTACGACGGAGTACAGGGAGGCAAGCGCAAGAGGATGACAGGCGGATGGCGCGGCCATCCCCGGAAAGGATGAGAAAATGGCGAAAAGTATTTCCGTGATCGGCATCGGTCCGGGCAGCAGGGAGATGATGACGGTGGAGGCGGTCCAGGCGCTGAAGGACTGCAGTGTGATCGTGGGGTATCATGTCTATGTGGATCTGGTAAAGGAGGACTACCCGGAAAAGCGGCTGCTCTCCACGCCGATGAAGAAGGAAACAGAGCGCTGCGAGATCGCGCTGGAGGAGGCGCTGAAGGGCGAGGATGTGGCCTTTGTCTGCAGCGGCGATGCCGGCGTGTACGGCATGGCAGGCCTGGTCTATGAGGTGGCAAAGGGCCATCCCGAGGTGGAGATCAGGATCATCCCCGGGATCACTGCGGCCTGCAGCGGCGCGGCGGCGCCGGGCGCCCCGCTGACCCATGATTTCTGCCTGATCTCCCTCAGTGATCTGCTGACGCCCTGGGAGACGATCGAAAAGCGCCTCAGAGCAGCGGCGGAGGGGGATTTTGCGATCGTTCTCTATAATCCCGCTTCCCACAACCGCCATGATTATCTGCAGAAGGCCTGCGATATCCTGCTGGAAAAGCTGCCGCCCTCACAGGTCTGCGGCACGGTCCGCAATATCGGCAGGGAAGGCGAGGAAGCGAAGGTGATGACCCTTGGGGTGCTGAGGGACACGCAGGTGGATATGTTCACCACCGTTTTTATCGGCAATTCGATGACAAAGGAGCTAAACGGCAGGATGGTCACGCCGAGAGGCTATGCGGTGGAGCTGGAAGCCGCAGAGGACTGATCACATTTACAATTTGCCCTGCATCCGTTATAATGGGCAGGGCGGATAGATTTTTCTGGGAAGCGCCCGAAACCGGGCGCTTTCTTCTTTGTGCCATGGGGCGAGAAGGAAGTGATCACCATTTGGCGATGCGCCCGTGAGGCTGCGCATCCGGCGGCCGGATATTTAAAGCAACAACAAAGTGCATTATGCTTTGCGCAACACGGATAGGGAAAAGGGAAAGATGGAGCTGGATTTTGATGTAAGGATCACGACCCCGATCCTGTTTGATTTTTTGCTGCGGCATACCTATACGAGCCTTCAGGGCATCCTTGGCGTGCTCATCGGGCTGCTGGCCATCGGGTATTTCTGTTATTCCGGGGACCTGATGTTTCTGATCGCGGGGATCGTGGTGCTGGTCTATCTTCCGCTGACGCTGCTGATGCGGGCGGTCGGGCAGGCAAGGACCAATCCGGCGTTTAAGGATGTGATCCATTATCATCTGGATGAGCGGGGGATCGAAGTCTCCCAGGGCCAGGCCGCGCAGCGAATTGCCTGGGCGCAGATCGTCAGGGCGAAGGAGAGCGGAAAAAGCATCTTTCTCTATACCAGCCCGGTGAACGCGACGATCTTTCCGAAAAAGGATCTGGCGGGAAAAGAGCAGGAGCTGTATGCGATGCTGGAAGAATATCTGCCTGCGGAAAAGCTGAAGCTGAAGACGGGCGGCGGAAAGGAAAAGAACGCTTGATCACCGCCGGGGAATATCTGACGAACGCGCCGGAGGAAACCTTCCTGCTGGCAAAAAGGCTTTCCGAAGAGGCAGGACCCGGTGAGGTGATCCTGCTGGAGGGGGAGCTGGGCGCAGGAAAAACCCTTTTTGCCCAGGGCTTTGCCGCAGGGCTTGGGATCACCGATATCGTTGCCAGCCCCACCTTTACGATCCTGCAGATCCATGCTTCCGGAAGGATCCCGCTTTATCATTTTGATCTTTATCGCCTTCAGGAGGAAGAGGAATTCTTTGCCATCGGCGGGGATGAATATTTTGACGGGAAGGGGATCTGCCTGATGGAGTGGGCGCTGCAGTTCTCCCGGATCATTCCCGCGCCCTTCACCTTGGTCAGGATAGAGAAGCTGTATGAACGGGGAGATGAGGCAAGAAGGATCCTGATCGGGATCTCCGGAAATGGCTGACCGGCGCTTTTTGCCGGAGAGATGAAGGGAGCAGTATCCCTGAGGTAGCGGATTGAAAATCCTTTCAATAGAGTCCTCCGGCCTGGTGGCATCCGCCGCTTTGCTGGATGGGGATGTACTGATTTGCGAGCTTACGCTCAACCATAAAAAAACACATTCGCAGACGCTTCTGCCGATGATCGCCCGGCTGAAGGAAATGACGGAGCTTGAGCTGTCCGCACTGGACGGGATCGCCGTTTCCGCAGGGCCAGGGTCCTTTACGGGGTTAAGGATCGGCGCAGGAACGGCAAAGGGCATTGCCGCCGCATTGGATAAGCCGATCATTCCGGTGGGGACGCTGGAAGCGCTGAGCTTTAATCTTGCCGGCGCGGAGGGCCTTGTGTGTCCGCTGATGGATGCCAGAAGAGACCAGGTATACACGGGGATCTTCGATGTGGCGGGGGAAGCGCCATCGCCGCTGCTTTCCCCCTGCGCGATCAGCATTGACGAGTTTGTGCGGAAAGCCTGCGCATTGTCTGCCGGGACCGGACGCAGGCTGTTTTTGCTGGGCGACGGCGTCCCTGCTTTTCATGAACAGCTGGAAAAGGGGATAAGCTGTCCGCACTGCTATGTGCCTGCGCCGAATAACCGTCAGCGGGCCGCTTCCGTGGCGGCGCTGGGTGAGCTTATGCTGAGGAAAGGGAAGGGGATCCCGGCTGATCGTTTCGCGCCGGTTTATCTGCGCCCTTCACAGGCGGAGAGGGTGCGCGGCGAGAGGCTCTCCGGCGCGGTTTCCGCAGCATCGCCGAAGGCGGACATGGCCGAACGGCCGAAAGCGGACACTGCCGAACCATCGAAGGCGGACACCGCGGCATCCGCGACAGCCTCATCCGGAGCGGATAATTCGGCTGCCTGTTCGGGACCGATTGTGATCAGGCCGCTTGAGGAAAGGGATCTGGAGGAGGAAAGCCGCATCGAGGCGGAGAGCTTTTCCATGCCCTGGAGCAAAGAGAGCTTTAAAGAGCTTCTGGACAAAAGCTATGCGCATTATCTGGTGGCGGAAGAGGAAGATCATATCCGTGGGCTCTGCGGCATGCTCGTTGCCGCGGATGAAGGGGATATCTCCAATGTGGCCGTGAAAACGGACTTTCGGGGCAGAGGGATCGGAAAGCTCCTGCTTAAAGCCATGCTGAAGGATGCGCGGCAGATGGGAATAAGGGAGCTGAATCTTGAGGTGAGAGTCTCGAATCATGCCGCCATCAGGCTGTATGAGGGGCTTGGTTTTGTCCGGGTGGGGAAACGCCCGGGCTTTTATGATGCGCCAAAGGAAGACGCGCTGCTGATGAAGCTCTCCCTGGGGGGTTAAATGCTGGATGTCTGTTTACTGGGAACGGGCGGAATGATGCCGCTTCCCTACCGGTTTCTCACTGCCCTGGCCGTGCGTTACAACGGTTCCACGATCCTGATCGACTGCGGAGAGGGAACGCAGATCGCGCTGCGCAAAAAAGGCTGGAGTCCGAAGCCGATTGATTATATCTGCTTTACCCATTTTCATGCGGATCATATCTCCGGACTTCCCGGGATGCTGCTGAATATGGGGAATGCGGAAAAGACGGAGCCGCTGACGCTGATCGGACCCAAGGGACTGACCAATGTGGTGAATTCCCTTCGGGTGATCGCGCCTGATCTGCCCTTTCCCGTGCGCTGCCTGGAGATCGATGGCCATGATCAGGATTTTTCCGTCGGCGACCTGACGATCCGCGCCTTCCGGGTGCATCATAATGTGCCCTGCTACGGCTATCAGCTCGCTCTTTCCAGACAGGGAAAATTCGATCTGGAGGCGGCGGAGGCGCTGGGCCTGGATAAGCGCTGCTGGAACAGGCTGCAGAAGGGGGAGACGGTCGAGGCAGAGGGAAAGCGATATACGCCGGATATGGTGATGGGTCCGCCCAGAAAGGGGCTTAAGCTGGTCTATACCACGGACACGCGTCCCACCCGGTCGATCATCGAGAATGCAGAGAATGCGGATCTCTTTATCTGTGAGGGAATGTACGGAGAACCCGACAGCACGGATAAGGCGAAAGAGCATAAGCATATGAACTTTATCGAGGCGGCGATGCTCGCCAGAAAAGCGGCCGTAAGGGAGCTCTGGCTGACCCATTATTCGCCTTCTCTGCTGAAGGCGGAGGAATTCATGCCGGGGGTCAGGGAGATCTTTCCGAATGCCCATGCCGGCAAGGATGGAAAAAGCAGGACGCTGAGATTTCCGGACGATGACAGACAGACATAAATGAAAAAGGGATCCGGATTCACAAAAATCAGCATACTGATCATTTTACTGATGTGCCTTATCGTAGGGGGATACTATGCCCTGACCAGGCGCCCTGCTGAACCCGGAGAGGAGAGCGGCGCGCCAAAATCCACCGTGCAGGAGCTTTTATCCGTCAATTTCAGCAGAAACTATCCGCCGACGCCGAAGGAGGTCCTGAAGCAGTATTCCGAGATCACGAAGGCCTTTTATAACGAAGAGTATTCCGACGAAGAGCTGGCAGCCCTGGGGCACAAGATCCAGGAGCTCTATGACAGCGAGCTGGTGGAAAACCAGACCGATGAGCAGTATTTAAGAACGCTTCGCTCGGACATTTCCAATTTCAAGAACCTGGGCATCACGATATCCTCCTATGCCACCTCCGCCAGCACGGATGTGGATTATTTTTCCGAGGATGGCTTTCAGTTTGCCAGATTAAACTGCATCTATTCCATCCGCCAGGGCACCCAGATGGGATCGATCAAGGAAGTTTTCCTGCTGCGAAAGGATGCGGAGGGCCACTGGAAGATTTACGGCTGGGATGTGCTGAAGGAAGAGGAGGAATAAAGGGATTGGAGAAGGAGATCAGGCTGCTTGCGATTGAAACCTCCTGCGATGAGACCGCGGCGGCGGTGGTGAAAAACGGCAGGGAGGTCCTTTCCAATGTGATCCACACGCAGATCGACATCCATACGATCTACGGCGGAGTCGTTCCGGAGATTGCCTCCAGGGAGCATATCGCAGTGATCAGCCAGGTGACGGAAAAAGCCCTAAAGGATGCGGGCTTGACGCTTGGGGAGCTGGACGGGATCGGCGTGACCTTTGGGCCGGGACTGGTGGGCGCATTGTTAGTGGGCGTGTCCATGGCCAAGGCGATGGCCTTCGGCGCCGGCCTGCCCCTGATCGGCGTGAACCATATCGAGGGACATATCTGCGCGAATTTTCTGGAATATCCCGCCCTTGAACCGCCGTTTTTATGCCTGGTCGTGTCCGGGGGCCATACCCATCTGGCGCAGGTGCTGGATTACGGCGTGTATCGGCTGATCGGCAGAACCAGGGACGATGCGGCGGGAGAGGCCTTCGACAAGGTGGCAAGGGCGGTCGGACTGGGATATCCCGGCGGGCCAAAGATCGATGCCGCCGCGAAGGGGGGAGATCCCTTTGCCTTTTCCTTCCCCCAGGCAAAGGTAAATGACAGCCCTTATGATTTCAGCTTCAGCGGTTTAAAATCCGCAGTGCTGAATCTGCTGCACCATGCGGAACAGGTGGGGGAAAAGCTTTCTGTTCCTGATCTGGCCGCGTCCTTTCAGGAAAGTGTGATCGAGGTGCTTTGCGCGCATACCCTTCAGGCGGCGGAGGAATTCGGCGCGGACAAGCTGGTGCTGGCGGGAGGGGTGGCGGCGAATTCCGCCTTAAGGCGGCGTTTTGAAGAGGAATGCGGGAAACGGAAGCTGCAGTTCTACTGCCCGAGGCCTGCCCTTTGCACGGATAATGCGGCGATGATCGGCTCCGCGGCCTATTTCCGGTTTGTCAGGGGGATCTTTGCCGGCTGGGATCTGAACGCTGTCCCGAACCTTGCGCTGGGGGAGGGGTAGGGCTATGTGCCTTTAGTCCGTGATCGAGATCCCGTGGCGGATCAGATAATAGCCCCCCTCCAGTTCTTCCGAATCGAAGCGGATCTCCGCGAAGGCCGCGCCCAGCTCCTCCATCACATGATCCATATAGGCCTGCTTATAGAAATCATTCACATAATCCGAATAGATCTCTCCGAAAAGCTTTTCCCCCTGGATCACCGTATAAAAGCTGTAGTTTCCAAGCCCCTGGCTTAAGATCCGGTCCGTGCATTCCGCGTAATACTGGTCGAGCCCGGAGATCATCGGATAGCTGTCGGCGCCCGCCTCCTCCAGCGTGCGCCTTGTCTTTCTGATGCTTAACGGGCCCTCCACCACGGCTTCCCCTTCTCCGGCGCTGCCTTCAGGGGATGCGTCCTCGGTTCCCGGGATCCGTTCCCCCTCCGGTGAGGCTTTTGAATCATTGCAGGGGGGGAGATAGACCCCCAGTTCCGTGCGGATGTGGGTGGCGGAGAAATCGCTGTCGGACTTGTTGTAGTAGCTGTAATTGCTTCCGGCATCGTCCCAGGTCGTGTCCACATTGTAAAAGACGCCGTCTATCCTGGCGATATTCCAGGCATGGCTTTCTCCGGCATAG
>CAMOOZ010000039.1 GCA_946621895.1 uncultured Lachnospiraceae bacterium
ATGAAGGTGGTCATTCTTGCGGGAGGCCTCGGGACGAGAATTACCGAAGAATCACAGTTCAGGCCAAAGCCCCTGGTGGAAATAGGCGGTGAGCCGATCATCTGGCATATTATGAAGGAATATGCCTGGTACGGACACGACGAGTTCATCATCTGCGCGGGTTATAAGCAGGACATGATGAAGAAGTGGTTTGCGGATTATTTCATTCGCAGCAGTGATATTTCCTTTGATTACCGGCAGGGAAGGGAGGAGATCACGGTTCACCATCAGCACTGCGAGCCCTGGAAGGTCACCGTCGTGGACACCGGACTGAATACGATGACGGGCGGGCGCATCAGAAGAGTCCGGGAATATGTGGGGGACGAGACCTTCCTGATGACCTATGGAGACGGGGTTTGCGATGTGGATATCAACAGGCTGATCGAATTCCATAAAAGCCACGGGAAGATCGCGACGCTCACCGCGGTGCTGCAGGAGCAGCAGAAGGGCGTTCTGGATATCGGAGGGGACAACGCGGTCAAATCCTTCAGGGAGAAGCATGTGTCCGACAGCGCTCCGATCAATGCCGGCTATATGGTGCTGGAACCCCAGATCTTTGATTATATCGAGGGAGACCAGACCATTTTTGAGCAGGATCCGCTGGAGAGACTGGCCGACGAGGGTCAGCTCATGTCGTACATGCATCGGGGCTTCTGGCAGTGTATGGATAACAAAAGGGAGATGGATATGCTGGAGAAGCTTTTGAACGCCGGGAAAGCTCCCTGGAAAAAGTGGGAGGACTGAATGCTTGACCTGAGCTTTTATCACGGAAAAAAAGTGCTCCTGACGGGTCATACCGGATTTAAGGGCTCCTGGATGAGCGTAATGCTCGCGAACGCCGGCGCCGAGGTTACCGGGTATTCAAGCTGCAGCAGGACGGAAACCAGGCTTTTTGATCTTTGCGGAGTGAAAAAGCAGCTTAACCATGTAAAGGGCGATGTCAGGGATTTAAAGCATCTGCTGGAGGTGTTCGAGACTGCCCGCCCCGAAATCGTAATCCACATGGCAGCGCAGCCCCTCGTCCGTGAATCCTACAGGGATCCGGTAAACACCTACAGCACGAATGTGATGGGTACGGTAAACATCTGTGAGGCGGTCAGGCAGACGCCCTCCGTGAAGTCCTTTCTGAATGTTACCACGGATAAGGTTTATGAAAATAAGGAATGGGCATGGGGATACCGGGAGAACGAGCCGCTGGACGGTTACGATCCGTACAGCAATTCCAAGTCCTGCTCGGAGCTGGTAACGCATTGCTATAAATCCTCCTTTTTCCGTGACAGCCGCGTGGCTATTTCTACAGCCAGAGCCGGAAATGTCATCGGGGGAGGCGATTTTGCGGAAAACAGGATCATTCCGGACTGTGTCAGGGCGGCGACCAGGGGCGAGACCATTGTGGTGCGGAATCCTTTTTCCACACGGCCATATCAGCATGTGCTGGAGCCAGTCTATGCCTACCTGATGATCGCGGCGAAGCAGTATGAGGACCCGGAGCTTTCCTCCTGGTATAACATAGGCCCGGACGACGGGGATTGTTTCCGGACGGGTGCTTTGGTCGATCTTTTTGTGAAGAGCTGGGGGGATGGGCTGAAGTGGAAAGCGGAAGCGGACGGCGGCCCCCATGAAGCGAATTATTTAAAGCTTGATTGTTCAAAGCTCAAAAGCACCTTTGACTGGCATCCCCGCTGGAATCTGGAAACCGCGATAGAGAAGGTCGTTGAGTGGACCAGAGCCTGGATTGCGGGACAGGATGTGCGTCCGGTTATGGATCAGCAGATCAATGAATTTCTGGAGGGATAGATGACTGCGTGGAAGGATGAAGCTGAGGCCAGAGAGCAGATAAAGGCGCTTGTCGCTCAGTATTATCATGATTTTAAGGAAAAAAAGGAGGAGTTTAAGCCGGGGAACCGCATCGTTTATGCTTCCCGCGTATTTGATGAAAGGGAAATGCAGGCGCTGACGGATGCCGCACTGGATTTCTGGCTTACGACAGGCCGTTTCGCTGACCGGTTTGAAAAGGAATTTGCTGCATGGATCGGCGTGAAATATGCTCATCTGGTCAATTCCGGTTCATCGGCCAATCTTATCGCTTTTATGGCCCTTACCGCGCCGGAGCTGGGGGAGCGGCAGATCAGAAGGGGAGACGAGGTGATCACGGTGGCGTGCGGGTTTCCGACCACCGTCGCGCCCATTCTCCAGTATGGCGCTGTTCCCGTGTTCGTTGACGTTACTGTCCCGCAGTACAATATCGATGTGACAAAGCTGGAGGCTGCTTTATCTGACAGAACAAAGGCGGTCATGATCGCGCATACCCTGGGGAATCCCTTTGACATTAAAGCCGTTAAGGAATTCTGTAACGCACATCGCCTCTGGCTGGTGGAAGACAATTGTGATGCCCTGGGAACCAGGTACACGATAGACGGTGTGACGAAGTTCACCGGCACCTGGGGAGACATCGGTACATCCTCTTTCTATCCCCCGCATCATATTACCATGGGGGAGGGCGGCGCTGTTTACACAGACAATCCGCTGCTGCATCGCCTGATCCTCTCCTATCGTGATTGGGGGCGCGACTGCGTTTGTCCCTCCGGTCATGACGGTGTCTGCGGACACCGGTTTGACAGACAGTTCGGTGAGCTGCCCTTTGGATATGACCATAAATACACCTACAGCCATTTCGGCTACAATCTTAAGGCGACGGATATGCAGGCAGCCATAGGCTGTGAACAGCTGAAGAAGTTTTCCGGTTTTATTGACAGAAGAAGACATAACTGGGACAGGCTCCGAAGGGCATTGGACATGCTGGCTGACAGACTGATCCTTCCAGAACCCGCTGAGAAATCCGAACCCTCCTGGTTTGGCTTCCTGATTTCCGTAAAACCCGAATCAGGCCTTGAGCGGAACAGAATCGTGAAACACCTGGAAGCGCATAATATTCAGACAAGACTGCTTTTTGGCGGAAACCTGATAAGGCATCCGGCCTTTGACCGGATCAGAAATACGGATGCGTATCGAGTGGCAGGGGAGCTGACGCAGACGGATTTCATTATGAATAATGCTTTTTGGGTCGGTGTTTATCCCGGCATGACGGATGAGATGATTGATTATATGGCGCAGGTCATGATTGAGGCTGTGAATCAGCAGGGTTGAAGTTTTGAATGAAGGCATCTGATTATATAGTGGAATTTTTAATTGAAAAGGGCATAACGGATGCATTTGGTTACCCTGGCGGAATGGTAACGCAATTGATGGATTCTTTTGCGCATTATCACAGCCGCATATCAGCGCATGTAACCTATCATGAACAGGGGGCGGCATTTGCCGCTTGCGGATATGCGCAGACAAGCGGGAAACCGGGGGTTGCCTATGCGACCTCAGGTCCCGGCGCAACGAATTTAATCACCGGCATCGCCAATGCGTATTTTGATTCAATACCTTCAATCTTTATCACCGGTCAGGTAAACAGTAATGAGATTAAGGGTGATTATGGAGTACGGCAGAGAGGATTTCAGGAGACAGATATCGCCTCTGTCGTAAAGCCGGTGACAAAGTATGCCGTATCTGTAGAAAAAGCGGAAGAGCTTCCGGAGAAGCTGGAAAAGGCATATAGAATTGCCATGGACGGAAGAAGAGGCCCGGTGCTTCTGGATGTCCCGATGAATGTTTTTAAAACAGAGCTTAAAACATCTGCTACCGGAACAATTCAGGAGCAAGACACATCAATTCACAGCCGCATAACGGATATTGATCATGCTGCTGCAGAAATAAGAGCGGCATTAAGGACGTCCATTCGTCCGGTTCTGCTCCTTGGCGCGGGTGTAAAGAGAGAAGGCATTGAGGAAAGAATCAGAGCGGAGGGCTGCAGGCTGGGGATCCCGATAGTTTCCTCAATGATTTCTTTTGATGTGATGAAGGACAGTACAAATTATTATGGCTTTCTCGGAGCCTACGGCCACAGGTGTGCGAACTTTATAGCAGCCAGGAGCGACCTGATTATTTCCATAGGATCCCGGCTGGACATCAGGCAGGTGGGGGTGAACAGGGAAGCTTTTGCGCCTGACGCGAAAATTCTTCGTTTTGATATAGATAAAGGAGAGCTTGAATACAGGGTTCATCAGGATGAAAAGCAGATATGCACAGATATTGAAACGGTCGTGGAGGCGCTGAAACGGATAGAAGCATATCATTACAGCCCGTGGGTTGCTGTCTGTGACAAAATCAGAGATACGCTAAAGGGTGTGGATGACAACCATATCGGAAGGATGATGGAGAAGCTGAGCGAGCGGATTCCGGATGATGCTGTCATCACAACGGATGTTGGACAAAATCAGGTGTGGGTGGCTCAATATTTCAGGGTTAAGTCCCGTCAGAGGGTTCTGTTTTCAGGAGGCCATGGAGCAATGGGGTATGCGCTTCCGGCTGCGATTGGCGCCTATTATGGAGCCGGGAGAAAGCCTGTATACTGCATAACCGGTGATGGCGGTTTACAGATGAACATTCAGGAGATGCAGTTCATTAAGCGAGAGAATATCCCGATTAAAGTGATCGTGCTTAACAATAACGCATTGGGGATGATTCGTCACTTTCAGGAAATGTATTTTGATTCGAGGTATTTCCAGACAAATCCTGAAGGCGGGTTTTCTTCTCCTGATTTTTCAAGGCTTGCCGATGCTTACGGAATCAGAAACCGCAGGGTGGAGGAAAACGAAACAGAAAGCGTCAGCTGGTCAGAGGGTCCCGAGCTTTTGGAGGTAATGCTTAGAGGAGACACTTATGTATCACCCAAGCTTGAATTCGGGAGGCCAAATCAGGATCAGGAGCCATTAATTGACAGAGGGCTTTATGAAAGGCTTATGAAAATGCAGCCTGGAGACATTACAGAAGAGTAATGAAAATAATGGTATCCGGCGCGACCAGCATGATCGGATCGGCGCTTGCAAACAGATTGATGGAATGCGGCCATGAGGTGATAGCCATTGTCCGGAAAAACAGCCGAAAAACAAAAGGGCTGGCACGGAGAAGCGGCTTATCTGTAATTGAGTGCGATATGTCTGATTATGAAGGTCTCAGCAAGCTTTACAGCGGGACGCTTGATGCTGCCATTGCCCTGGCCTGGGACGGTACGCGGGGAAATGCGCGAAACGATCGGGAAATCCAGGCGAATAATTTTAAAGCGAATAAGGACTTTCTGCGTGCGGTAATTCACATGGGATGCAAAAAGTTTTTTACCGCAGGATCCCAGGCGGAATATGGGTCGGCATATAACGAGGATTTAATCAAAGAAGAGACAGTGCCAAAACCGAATACTGAATACGGAAAATACAAGCTGCTGTTTTATGAAGCGGCAAAATCGTATTGTGAAGAAAATGGCTGTATACTGATCGAACCCAGGTTTTTCAGTCTGTATGGTTCCCAGGATTTTGAGGGGACGCTGATCATTTCCATATTAAAGAAAATGCTGGCGAATGCGCAATGTGATTTAACGGAATGCATACAGCTCTGGGATTATCTTTATATTGATGACGCAGTCAATGGACTCATGACCTTAATAGAAAACAAAAAGGCGGAAGGGATTTATAATGTCGGTTACGGCGATGCCCGTCCCCTGAAGGATTTTATTGAGGAGATGCGAAAGCTTACAAACAGTCAGAGCGTTTTGAATTACGGCGCCGTCCCCTATCCGGAGAACGGAATGGTTAATGTAAATCCCTGTGTGAAAAAGCTGAAGAGCCTTGGATGGAAGCCGGAGGTTACATTTTCTGAGGGAATTCGAAGGATAATCGATACGCTCAGGCAGTAGAGCAAAGCATATGAACATTTTGATCCTTACAACCATATATCGGGACCCGGAGGACTCCAGGGAAGCGGAGACTACGCCTGTCGTTCAGAATTTCGCGAGGGAATGGGTAAAACAGGGACACAGGGTTATTTTGATTCATAATTTCAATACATTTCTTTTGCCCTTATACTACGCACCAAAGCGGTTCTATGACATTATTTCAAATAAGCTCGGGTTTCGGATGACCTTAAACCCAAAGCAAAGAAAGCCGCTGCACTATATGAACGAAGGTGTAAGCGTATATCGTGTTCCGATTCTGAAAGTAATCCCCATGGGGTCATATGGGAAGGGAAGGCTGGCCGGCCAGTTGAAAAAGATTGCTGGAATACTGGAAGCCAACGCCTTTATTCCGGATGTGATTGCCGCGCATGCCGAAAACCCCCAGGTCTATCAGCTGCATGAATTGAAGAAAAGATATCCGGAGGCGGTAACAAGCCTGGTTTTTCATGGCGTTGAGTATTTAAACCGGCCCGGGTTCAGAGAATGGAAGGAAAGCTATTTTCCGGAAATTGACCATATCGGATTTCGTTCCGAAAATATTTTAAGAAGAGCAAAAGCAGTTTTGGGCTTTAATCGTGATTATTTCATGTGTCCTTCCGGCATTGCAAATCAGTATATCCTGAAAAACATTCCGGAGAAGAATGTACCGGTAAGAAAATTTATATATGTAGGGAATTTGATAGAAAGAAAGCATTTAAAGACATTGATCGAAGCACTGGCGAGATACCCTGAGCGGGGATATGAGCTGACTGTTATAGGTGATGGCCCCCAAAAGGATGAGGATGAAGCATTGGCAAGAGAATCGGGCGTCAAGGCCCGGTTCCATGGAAAGCTGCCGCATCCGGATGTGATAAAAGAAATGCGAAAAGCGGATTGCTTTGTGATGGTCAGCACAGGGGAAGCCTTTGGTCTCGTCTATCTTGAAGCAATGGCGCAGGGATGCATTACTGTTGCTTCAGAAAAGGAGGGCATGGAGGGTATCATTGAATCGGGCAAGAATGGATATCTTTGCAAAGCAGGGGATACGGATTCTTTGTCTGCTGTTCTGGATAAGCTCGAAGCATTAGGCGATGCCCAAAGAAATGCGTTAAGAAGAGCTGCATTGAAATTGGCTGCAGAATATTCTGAAACAAATGCAGCAGTCAATTACCTTAAACATCTGACGCTTTAAAATCGAGGCAGAAGTTTTTTACCATGAAACGTATCGTCATCATCACCGGCGGGATCGAGACACAGGGATTTTTTTCTCTGGAGCTTGCAAAGACGCTGAAGGCCCTGGGCCATCCCATCTATAATATCAACTTGGAATACGAGGAAAAATCCCTGATGGGGCTGCTTCGCTTTGTCGATAAGGGAAACACGGTCCTGCTGACCTTTAATTTCCACGGGATCTCCGGGGAGGATATTTTTTTTCGTGAGGACGGAACCCTTTTCTGGGACGAATTCGATATTCCATGTCTGAATATCGTCGTGGATCATCCGCTTTACTATCATCATTTTCTGGAAAAGCCTCCGCATCACTATACACATATTAACATAGACAGATTTCATCGAGTCTATATGAGGCGCCATTTTCCCGACATTGATGCGGAAAGCTTTCTGCCGCTGGCCGGAACCGCTGTTTCCCGTGAGCATAAAAAGCAGCGCGCAGATCAGCAGGATCGCCCTCTGGACATTGTTTTTGCGGGAAATTATACGCCTCCCTCTGCCTTTGAACAGTACATTACCAGGCTGGATGACGATTACACCTCCTTCTACTATGGGATCATTGAGGAGCTTTTGACCCATCCGGAAAGAACTCTTGAGGCTGTCGCCGAGGAGCATATCCGCAGGGAGATCCCGGAGGTCACGGAGGAGGAGCTGAAGTCGGTTTTTCCCAATCTCACCTTCATTGATCTTTATGTGCGCTTTGAAATGCGCGGCAGGGCGATCAAAACACTGACCGAAGCCGGTTTTCCGGTCCATGTTTACGGAGAGGGCTGGGAAAAGCTTCCCACGAACCGGCCTGAGCTGCTGATCCGCCATGGTTCAGCAGATTCTCTCGGCTGCCTTAAGGCGCAGGCAGCAGCGAAGGTATCCTTAAATGTGATGCCCTGGTTTAAGGACGGCGCTCATGACAGGGTTTTTAATTCCTGCGCAAACGGCGCCGCGGTGCTGACGGATAAAAGCATATATCTGAACGAGGTGCTTGAGGATGGGACCGAAGCCTGCTATTATGAGCTGACGGATATGGATGCGCTCCCCGCGCTTGCGGAGCGCTTATTGAAGGACAGGGAATACAGATTAACGCTTGCACAGGAAGGGCAGCGCAAAACGGCAGCACAGCATCTCTGGCAGCATCGCGCGAAGGTATTGCATGAAATGATGGAATGTGTATGATTGCAGCATGGCGGGAGTGAAACGAAGCCATGCGTCGCTTTTTCATATGTGGTTTGTGACGGCGAGTCATGAGGAGAGATTGATGAAAATCGTCGGAATGGAGGAAAAATGAAGGTAGGACTGATCGGAATCGGAAACATGGGGAAGGCCCTGATCAGGGGAATATTAAGCCGGGGAGAGCTTCAACCCGGGGACATCCTGGCCTCCAGCGGCTTAAGGGAGGAGGAGGAAAAGGCCGCAGAGGAGTTCGGGATCTGTGTGACGCCGGAAAACAAAGCCGCGGCGGATGGTGCGGATATCCTGATCCTTGCCGTTAAGCCGCAGGTGATCGATGGTGTGATGGAGGAGGTGCGGGGTTCTCTGGCTGAAAAGACGGTGGTCCTTTCGATTGCCGCAGGGGTTACGCTGGAACGCCTGCAAAATGGGCTGGGTGTGGAAAAACTCACCAGAGCCATGCCGAATACCCCCGCGCTGATCGGGGAAGGGACTACGGCTGTTTCCTTTACGGAAAAGGTAACGGAGGAGGAAAAGACTCGGGTGATCGGTCTGCTTGCCGGCTGCGGCAGCGTTCATGAGATCCCGGAGAAGCTGATGGATGCTGTGGTCGGGATATCAGGCTCATCGCCTGCGTATGTTTTCATGTTCATTGAGGCAATGGCAGATGCAGGCGTGCAGGCAGGAATGCCGAGAGCCCTGGCCTATTCATTTGCCGCCGGCGCGGTGGCCGGCTCGGCAAAGCTGATGCTGCAGTCAGGAAAGCATCCCGGAGAGCTGAAGGATATGGTCACCTCACCTGCGGGAACCACGATCGAGGCTGTACGCGTCCTGGAGGAAAGGGGCTTCAGAGGGGCCGTGATGGATGCGGTGCTGGCTGCGGCGGAGAAGTCGGCAAGCCTCTAAATCGCAGCAGCTTTATCTGCGCGCCTTAAAGGATCGTCGGAGCCGGTCACGGAATATCCGGCAGGTCCATTTCCAGCCCGGCGATCAGCTTCTCCAGCTCCTCCATGGTGCCGTATTCCATATCGATCATGAAATAACCGGCAGTCGTGTCACAGGCAAGGTCATAGCCGCCCTCATAGGGGATATATCCGACCCAGTGGACGCCGCCGATATCCCATTCCTGCTTCTCCACATTTTCCAGGGTGTTCAGGCTTTTCTGAATTTGTTCATCCGCCGTGTCTTTTCCGCACCAGTAGCCGATCTGGCCGCCTGTTTCCACATTTTTGAAAATGAACTGCTTCGGCGCCGCATCCTTGATCACGGTATAGCCCTCCGGGATGCCGGCCCGGACATGGTCCATTTCAACGACCTGGATGTAATTGACCGCTGCTTCTTCCGTTCCGGCTGCCGTCTCCTCCTCCGCTTCAGCGCCTGCCGCTTCCCCGGAGTCCGCCGTTTCTGCTTCATCGGAGGCTTTCAGAGCCAGAGAACCAAGCACCTCTTTTGTCTCGCTGTCCGACAGGGTAAAGCCGATTCCGGACACACGGACATTAATCCCTTCGATCTTGCCGTAAAGCTCAAAGCAGGGCGTTCCGGCGCCGTCATAGTCGAAGCCTGTCCATTCGAGGCTGCCGAAGGTGCCGCTGGTTTCCGGCTTCTGCCCGTTGGTATAGGTCTCCTTATTGTAATTATAGGACGCCGTCATATTTTCATCTGTTTCCTCCGTTTTAAAATCAAAGGAGGAGAAAAAGCATTTTTTCACCGAGAAATACCTGGTGTCCGTTTCATCCAGGACATCTCCGCCGGAAAATTCAAACCCGGCAGGAACCAGCACAGAGAATTTTCCCCATTCCTCGGTGCGGCTTTCTCCGGAAGCCTCGGTTGTCGCATCTTCTGTTAAAGCCGGTGTCTCTGCTGATTCCTCCTCCGGGGAAGAAGTCTCCTGTGCTGCGGGTGCGGGCGCAGGCGCCGGGGCGGGTGAGCCGCCGCAGGCGGAAAGACCTGCGCAAAGTGTGGCGGTGAGTGCTGCAATCATAAGAACTGTCTTTTTCATTTTTTCCTCCATTCCGAATCGCAGCGGATAAACCGCGAGGCAAATATCCAATTTGCTGAAGCGCTTCAAATCTGTGACGTAAAAAATAAAAATCTTCAATCAGTATAACGCGAAACGGAAAAATTGTAAAAATTGTGACAAGTTTACATAAGGATTTGACAGGAGTATTTTATTTTGTTAATATTTACTCACTTTTCTATTAATACTTTTGTAACAATTAACAGGCCGCTGCGTGAAAAAGGTCTGTTGATTTACTGCATTTGGGGTGCGTTGTGGAAAAAACGATTAAAACCGTGGTTTCCATATTGTTGGTGTGCGTTTTTGCGCTCCGGCCTTTCGCCGCTTCTGCCAGGGAAGGGGTCTCTGACAACGCGGTTATTTCGCAGTCCCTGCTTTCCGATGAAGCAAAAAGGGAGGCCAGGGACCTGAAGGTTGCAGGGGTGGACATGGTTTTCGATCCCTCCGTGGAGCTGCAGGATTATCGGGAATATCTGACGAAGATCGACACCGCTTTGCCCGAATCTGCAGAGGAATCTGCGGATGGCTCCTATATGCTCGGTGATCTGAAGGTGGAGCGGATTCCGGTGAAACCGGAGAAGGAAGAGAGCACTGTTTCCGGAAACGAAGCGGCAGAGAATGAGCAGGGGCGGGAAAGCATTGCCGAAGAGCAGAGCAGGGCATCGGATGTGTCGGAGCTGGCGAACGGAGACGGCGCCGGAAGCATCGTGATGGCCAATGTTTCCGATACGCTGAATGTGCGGCAGGAACCCTTCGAGAGCGCGCCAAAGGTGGGCTTTCTGTATAAAGACTGCGGCGGCACGCTGCTGGAAAGAAAGAATGGCTGGACAAAGCTTCAGAGCGGGCAGGTGACTGGCTGGGCGAAGGATGATTTCCTGCTGTTTGGCGAGGAAGCGCAGAAGCTCTATCAGGAGGTTGGAAATAAGACCGCTTCCGTCACGGCGGACGCGCTGCGCGTCAGGAAATCGCCGGGCACGGATTCCGGCATTTACGGCATGATCGGCACGGGAGAGAGCCTTGATGTGGTGGAGGATGCCGATGCGGAATGGGTGGCCGTAGACTATGACGGCGATGTGGGTTATGTTTCCAGAGCGTTTGTGGAGATCGCTTTCCGCGTGGATTCCGGGGAAACGATCGAGCAGGTAAAGGAAAGAGAGGAAGCCCTGGAGCAGAAGCGCAGGGAAGAGGCAAAGCAGCGCCTCAGCGCGCAGAAAAAAGAGGCGCAGGAGGCGGACGGCACGAGGCTTCTGGCAGCGCTTGTACAGTGTGAGGCGGCAAATCAGCCCTATGAGGGGCAGGTGGCCGTGGCTGCGGTCGTGATGAACAGGGTAAAAAGCGGCGGCTATCCGAATTCCATTTCCGGCGTGATCTTTGCCTCCGGTCAGTTTACACCTGCCAAGAGCGGGAAAGTGATGAAAGCGTACAACGGCAATATCAGGCAGTCCTGTATGGAGGCGGCGGCCTCCGCCATTTCAGGTTATTCCAATGTAGGTAATGCTACACACTTCAAGGTGGTGGGACTTCATGATGGTCTTGTCATCGGAAATCATGTCTTCTGGTAAAAGCGGCTGCGCTTTTCCGATCTTTCGCTTTATGCTATAATTCGCTTACTGTAACTGCATGGTTTCGCGGTGAAAATCCGGTGAAGGTCCGGCGAAAGCGAGGTAGTTGATGGAGCTTTTCGATAGCTGGATAACCCTTTGGCTGGTGCTCCTGGCACTTTTTCTGGTGATCGAAGCGGTCACGCTGGGGCTTACCACGATCTGGTGCGCCGGTGGGGCTCTTCCGGCGCTTGTCCTTGCTGTTTTCGGAATTCATCCGGGAATCCAGCTCGGGGTTTTTGTGGGCGTCTCATTGCTGCTCTTTTTCTTCACCAGACCCATTGCCGTAAAGTTTTTTAATAAGAATCGCCTGAAAACGAATGTGGAGGCGATGATCGATAAACAGGGCATTGTGATCGTGGAGATCGATAATCTGGCAGGGACAGGAAGGGTTCAGGTGGAAGGCTCGGAGTGGCTGGCCAGGAATTATATCGACGATGGGCTGATCCCCTCAGGAACTGTGGTGATCGTCAGGGCGGTGTCCGGCAATAAGCTGATGGTGGAGAGATCCGCAGAAAGGAGCGGGTGATGACGACTGCATTGTTTGTTTTGATCGTACTGCTGTTTCTTCTTTTGATCTCCTGTGTGAAGATCGTGCCGCAGGCACATGCCTATGTGGTGGAAAGACTGGGCGCCTATCAGGGCACCTGGTCCGTGGGACTTCATGTGCGTGTGCTTTTTCTGGACAGGATCGCAAGGAAGGTGAGCCTGAAGGAGCAGGTGGTGGATTTCGCGCCGCAGCCCGTGATCACGAAAGACAATGTAACGATGCGGATCGACACGGTGGTCTTCTATCAGATCACGGATCCGAAGCTTTTCTGCTACGGTGTGGATAATCCGATCATGGCGATCGAAAATCTGACCGCCACGACGCTGCGGAATATCATCGGGGAAATGGAGCTGGATCAGACCCTGACCTCCAGAGAGGTCATCAACACGAAGATGCGCTCCTCTTTGGATGTGGCCACGGATCCCTGGGGGATCAAGGTGAACCGGGTGGAGTTAAAGAATATCATTCCGCCCCAGGAGATCCAGAACGCGATGGAAAAGCAGATGAAGGCCGAGCGGGAGCGCAGGGAGGCCGTCACCAGGGCCGAGGGTGAAAAGAAGGCCAATGTGACCGTGGCGGAAGGCAGAAAGGAAGCCGCGATCCTTGAGGCCGAGGCGGAAAAACAGTCCGCGATCCTGCGGGCGGAGGCCGCAAAGGAAAAGATGATCAGAGAGGCGGAGGGCCAGGCGGAGGCGATCCTGAAGGTGCAGAAGGCCACGGCGGACGGCATCCGGATGATCAAAGAGGCCGGCGCCGATGAGTCGGTGCTGAAGCTGAAGAGCCTTGAGGCTTTCGAGCGGGCTTCCCAGGGCCAGGCGAATAAGATCATTATCCCGTCTGAGATCGCGGGGATCGCGGGACTTGCGGCAGGCGTAAAAAATATTCTGGATAAGGGATGAAGGGGCGGTGTATCCCCGGTATCAGGCGACAGGATTTGGTTACCTTAAGTTCGTTCGCCTGGCGATAGAATGGAGATTGAAATGGATCTGAAAGGAAGACACTTTTTAAAACTGTTGGATTACTCCCCGGAGGAGATCGTGTATCTCACGGATCTGGCGGCGAAGCTGAAGGAGAAGAAGAAAAAGGGCATCCCCGTGGATGTGCTGAAGACAAAAAATGTGGCGCTGATCTTCGAGAAGACCAGCACGAGGACACGCTGTGCCTTTGAGGTGGCGGCACATGATCTTGGCATGGGGACGACCTATCTGGAGCCAAGGGCCTCGCAGATCGGGAAGAAGGAAAGCATCGCGGATACGGCAAAGGTGCTTGGCAGCATGTTCGACGGCATCGAGTACAGGGGTTTTGGCCAGGAGATCGTGGAGGAGTTTGCGGCAAACGCGGGGGTTCCTGTCTGGAACGGGCTGACCAATGAGTTTCACCCGACGCAGATGCTGGCCGATCTTCTGACCATCCGGGAAAACTTCGGCCGGATAAAGGGCCTTAAGCTGGCCTACCTTGGGGACGCCCGTTATAATATGGGGAATTCCCTGATGGTGCTCTGTGCGAAGATGGGGATGCGCTACGCGGCCGTAACGGACCGGAAATATTTCCCGGAACAGGCGCTGACCGATACCTGCATTGCGATGGCAAAGGAGTCGGGCGGCGACATCCTGCTCACAGAAGATGTGGCAGAGGGGGTAAAGGACGCCGATGTGATCTATACGGATGTGTGGGTGTCCATGGGCGAGCCGGACGAGGTCTGGGCGGAGAGGATCAGAGAGCTTTCTCCCTATAAGGTAACGGAGCAGGTGATGGAGATGGCCGGAAAGGACGCGATCTTCATGCACTGCCTCCCCGCCTTCCATGATCTGGAAACAGAGATCGGCAGGGAAATGGGGGAAAAGTTTGGCTTTTCCGAGCTGGAGGTGACGGATCAGGTCTTCCTTTCCCCGGCCTCAAGGGTGTTCGAGGAGGCGGAAAACAGGATGCATACGATCAAGGCCGTCATGGCAGCCACACTCGGTGCTTCCTTTTGATTGAAGCTTGACAGCACTTATGTCTGAGGCTAAAATATAAAGGCTTGACGCCTTGCCATAGGTCCCCGGACAGGCTTATGGATAGGTAAACTTGCAAAATCAGTGCGATAGCTGGTTTTCCGTATTCGCATATTGCGCAGCTCTGCCTTTAGCAGAGAACACAGGCGGAGCGGAAATGTTCAAAGGACGGGGGAATTCCACAGCCCCAGGTCTTCGGCATATCGCCGGAATGGATAAGTGAGCAGCTGCCCTTTCGGGCTTTCAGAATCGGAGGAATGAAGAATGGATACATTCGTGGCAACCCCCGCCACTATCGAGCGCAAATGGCTCGTGGTGGATGCGGAGGGAAAAACATTGGGAAGGCTTTGCAGTGTGATCGCTGCCCTTCTCCGCGGGAAGCATAAGCCGTACTTTACCCCTTTCATTGACTGTGGGGATAATGTCATCGTGATCAATGCGGAAAAGATCAGCGTGACAGGCAAGAAGCTGGATCAGAAGAAATATTATCACCACTCTAAATATGTGGGCGGGATGAAGGTGCAGACCCTGAGGGAAAAGCTGGCAAAGAAGCCGGAATCCGTGATCGAGCAGGCGGTGAAGGGAATGCTGCCGAAGGGCGCGCTGGGACATCAGATGGCGCAGAAGCTGCATGTATACGCAGGACCGGAGCATAAGCACCAGGCGCAGAAGCCGGAAGTTTACGAGGTTCAGGCATAAGGAGACGACAGGTCAGACGGAGAGGTTCTGAGCCTTTCCCCACAGGAGGATAAAAAAAGATGGCGAAGGGAACGCAGTATTACGGCACGGGAAGAAGAAAGAATTCCGTGGCAAGAGTATATCTCACAAACGGTTCGGGCCAGATCACGATCAATGATCGTCCGATCGACGAGTATTTCGGTCCGGAGACACTGAAGCTTATCGTCAGGCAGCCCCTGGTTGCGACGGATAATACCACCAGGTTTGATGTGAAGGTCTTTGTGAAGGGCGGCGGCACAAGCGGCCAGGCCGGCGCAGTGCGTCACGGCATCGCGAGGGCGCTGCTGGAGGCGGATGAGGAATACCGTCCGGTGCTGAAGAAGGCGGGCTTCCTGACCAGAGACCCCAGAATGAAGGAAAGAAAGAAGTACGGTCTCAAAGCTGCACGCCGCGCACCGCAGTTCTCGAAGAGATAATCGGTGGTGCTTCTCAGGACGCCTATATATACAATATATTGCGTCCTGCGGCGCGGGTTATCTGCTATATGTAGTTGAGAGAAGCTCTGCAAGGCACCGCGTTTTGTACGATATGAAGCGTATATGCAGCGTGCATGAAGCAAGGTTCCCACAACTCGGAAAACAAATATTACAGGAGATCTTCCCTCGGGAGTTGGTCTCCTGTTTTTTTATGCCGCGGGGGCGCAGGAAACGAATTAAACTGAAGGCACTTAATTCGTTTCCTGAAATAATCGCCATTCGGCGATGCGCCCCCGGGCGGCGCATAGGGTACGGCTCGTCTTCCCTGCCCGATTTACGGCAGGCGCGGCGATCAGTCCAGAAATTCCACCTCTCCGGTTTCGATTCGGTAAACGGCTGCCTTGATCAGCACATTTTCGTCCGTGATCGCCGCTTTAATCTGCTCGGCGCTGTTTTTTGCGTTGAGGCAGCTGGCCTTGTAGTCATCCGTCTCGCCGCCGATGGCCTTTTGGATGATCTGCGTGATGGAGGAGACATTGCCGCCGGGATCAGGTCCCATCGAAGCGCCCACGGCGCCGCAGTGGTCATGACCCAGCACAAGGATCAGGTGGCTGCCGCAGTGATCCTTCGCATACTCCACGCTGCCCAGCTGATGCTTATCGATCACATTGCCGGCCACGCGGATCACAAAGAGCTCCCCGATCCCCGCGCTGAAGATGGCTTCCGGGATCACCCGGGAATCAGAGCAGGTGATCACCACCGCATAGGGCGCCTGCCCTTCCTTACAGGTCTTTAAACGAATGGCGGGAGAAATGTCCCCCGGGTTTGCGGAAGCCTTCAGGTAGGCCGCGTTTCCTGCCTTCAGCTTCTCCAGTGCCTGTTCTGCGGACACGCCGCAGTCTGCATGATGACTCATTGTTTTCCCTCCTTTATTATTCTTTTACTGCGTTCCCTCTCCCATTTTGCGTATTCGGAACGGAATTCCTCGATCCCCATGGAACGGTCATAAAGATGCAAAAGCTTATAACGCTGCAAAACAAAGCCAAAGGGCGCAAACTGGCCCTCCAGCTCATGCAGGCGGCTGGCCACATAGGCATTGCCCTGGGAAATGGAGAAGGGGACGACGATGGCGTGATCGATCAGCATGGCCTCCGCTTTTGCGAAAAGGGCGTAGCGCTCCCCGGTGTCCTGAAGCAGGGCAGCCGTATCCTTTAACCCGCTCCATTCTTCATACAGTGCCTTGATCCCGGCGTCTCTGCACCTGTCCCAGCAGCCGAAGCTGTTGCCCTCGGCAAAGGGCTCTGTCCAGGTCTGGGGGTCCGCGTAGTCGGCGCCCCAGTTGCACTTCATGAAGGCATAGTTTCCGCTTCTGCGGATCGCGGAAAGGAACGCGGTTTCCGGGCCCTTTAAGGTGATCACCTCGATATAATCCGTGCCCAAAATCAGCTCCAGCCCGGCCTTTAACGTTTCCGCCTCCAGATCCCAGTTCGGCAAGCTGGGATTATAGGGCATCAGGACCTTTACGGGAAGGCTGACCCCTGATTTTTCCAGCTCCGGCAGTGCCTTTTCCTTAAAGCGCCTTGCCAGGACCGGGTCATAGAAGTCCTTTTCGCTGACCTGGTTCAATGGCTCCAGTGCCGTATAATCCGTTCCGTCCACGGAAATGAAATTCCGGGGACAGATCGTTTTGTTTAAAAGGATCTCCGGCGTATAGGGCTCATAAACGGAAAGCACGGAAAGCCTGTTGATCGCGTACATCAGGGACTTTCTGAAGCTTTCATTTTCCACGGCCTTTCGCCAGTTATCCGGCTCATATTCCTGGTCAAAGCGCGGATCGAAGTTAAAGGAATAAAAATAGCTGTAGGTCAGATCGGGTCTCTGCGCGTGCACCTCGCTCTGCAGCTCCACATCGTTAAGCCAGTCCTCCAGATGATCCATGGAGATCTCGCAGAAATCCACCTCGCCGTTTCGGTAAAGCTCCATCTGCCTGTCCTGGGCGTCCCGGAGATAGGTTTCCTCGATCCTGTCCAGATAAACATGCTCATTGTCCCAGTATTCGGGATTTCGGACCAAAACATGCTTATCCAGAGACTGATACACATCCAGCAGGTAGGGGCCGTTGTAAAGCAGATGCGTGGCGCCGGTGCCGAAGCGCTCCCCCTCCCGTTCCAGATACGCCCTGTTTACCGGCATATAGCTGGGATAGGTCAGAACGCTTAAGAAAAAGGGACAGGGCCGCTCCAGCGTGTAGATAAGGGTATAGTCATCCGCGGCGGAAACACCGATATCCCAGGGACTTACCTCGGGCACAGGTGTCAGCGGCTCGCCGTCCGGCGTCCGGTTCTTCGTCCCGTTTTCGGAAAGGAGCAGATATTGGGTGTAATCATAGTAGGCCTGCGCGTTTTGCACCACGGAGCCGGTGGAGTACATATACTGGCTTCCGCTCCCGTTTTTCGCGTCGTTCACGTAATGCGCCGCCGCCACCCAGTCGTCCGCCTTTACCTCCGCGACCACGGCTCCCCGCTTGTCCACCCAGCTGACGCCTTTTCTGATATGGAAGGTCCAGACCGTATGATCCGCGTTGGATTCCCAGCTTTCCGCAAGGCCAGGCTGCACATTGCCATAGGGATCATATTCCACCAGGCAGTCCACGGTGTTTGCGCAGATATCAAAATCCGCGTAATTCGTGGTCACGAGATAATTCAGGTTTTCCGCCTCGGCGTTGTAAATGGAACGGAAGATCACCTGCTCTGCGGAGGCTTCCGTCTCCGAGGCCTTTCCGTACAGCGCCTCCAGATCGGGAAGATTGGAGGTGCTCCCGCAGGAGGAAAGCAGCAGCAGGGAAACGAGCAGGGCAGCGAAACGGATCAGGCCCTTTCGTCTCTCAGCGGATCGCATTGCTTCGGCTTCCTGAACGCCTGTCCCTTGTACCGGACGCATAATATTTTCTCTTGGCCTCATACATCTCCATTTCCGCTCCCTTTGTCAGTTCATTCATGCTCATTTCATCAGAACCGGCACAG
This sequence comes from uncultured Lachnospiraceae bacterium, assembly GCA_946621895.1. The sequence goes on from CAMOOZ010000039.1 coordinate 18,588, forward strand.
AGGCCGACCGCGGCATGATAGCCCTCCTTTTCGAGATCCCTTTCCATCAGCGAGACAGCCTCCCGTATGCCTGAAAGCTCTCTGTTTTCCATAAAGGTTACAAATTCATCCCCGCCGATCCGGAAAAAGGAGCCGGGACTGAGATGCTCCTGCAGCTTATTCGCGATAAACTGCAGCATGATGTCGCCGGCCTCGTGTCCCTTTGCGTTGTTGAGCTCATGCAGACCGTTTACATCGGTATAGATACAGACCAAAGAGCTGACCGGGACGCCGGGCTCCTGCAGGAAGGCCTCGTAACGGTTGCGGTTGGGAAGCCCCGTCAGGATGTCCACATTCGCGATGCGCTCCGTTTCCCGCATCGATGTG
>CAMOOZ010000040.1 GCA_946621895.1 uncultured Lachnospiraceae bacterium
GAGGGCGGCTGTTTCGTAACGGTCATGCTCTCCCTCCGCCAAAGGCGGGGAGGAGAGAAAAGGCTCCGAGCGGGAGCAGATCCCCAGGTCGCCGGTGGCTTGTGCGTAAGCGCAGAGCGCCCAGGGCAGCCAGAGAAGATCGTCGCTGCAGCGGCTACGCAGCCCGCGGTCCCCCTCCGGGGTCGGGGCGGGGTGGTAAAATGTCTTTCGCAAAAGCCCCGCCGCCCGCCGGTATTCCGCGGCCGTATAATGCCGGTTCATCCGCTTTAAGGTCGCATCGCAGCCGCTCTGGAGGGAAAGATGAAAATGCGGGCAGAGGCTTTTCAGGCCCGAGAGCCTTTCCGCAAACCCGGGGGTCACGATCGTGGGCTCCAGGGAGCTCAGCCTTAAGCGGACCATTCCCGGGAGGCCGTCCAGCTTTTCCAGCAGTTCCGCCAGCTTTTCTTCCCCGAGAGAGCTCACATGGATGCCCGTGACCACAAGCTCGTGAAAGCCCGCCCGCAGCAGCTCTTCGGCCTCCTGCAGCACCTCCTCCGGGGGGCTTTCCGTGACCGGGCCCCTGGCATGCGGGATGATGCAGTAGCTGCAGAAACGGCTGCAGCCATCCTGCACCTTGAGAAAGGCCCGGACCCTGCCGGAGAGCCGGTCGTTTCCGGGGAATGCAATGGGGGCCGTCCCCGCGGCATCCGGCGGAACATCCGCGGCAGCGTCCAAGATCAGCCTTACGATATCATCCTTCTCCCTGTTTCCCACAAAGAGATCCGCGATCCCGGCCTTCTCCAGCGCTTCTCTTCCCGTCTCCACATAGCAGCCGGCGGCCACGATCAGCGCGTCCGGGTTTAATTCTCTTGCCCGGCGCAGCAGCTGGCGGCTTTTTTTGTCCGCGATCGCGGTCACGGTGCAGGTGTTTACGATATAGATATCGGCCTTTTCTTCGAAGGAGCAAAGCCTGAAGCCTGCTGCCGAAAGTGCCCTTTCCATCCGCGTGGCTTCCCAGGAATTCACCTTGCAGCCCAGATTATGGATCGCTACGCTTTTTGTCATTTGACTTTACTCTCCTCAGGGGGTAAGATAGTTTCAGATTATACTGTGAATTATTGCAGATTGTGTATCTAATCCGGCCGGCTGAGCAGACCGCGCTGCGGACCGGATACATCCGTTTCATGTATTGAGGAGGTACAGATGAAAACCGTTCAGATTTCCTTAAACTCCATTGATAAGGTCAAAGCGTTTGTAAACGAGATCTCCAAATTCGACTGCGATTTCGATCTGGTCAGCGGCCGTTATGTGATCGACGCAAAATCCATCATGGGGATCTTTTCGCTGGATCTTTCCAGACCCATCGACCTGAACATCCATACGGATGTGGACGAAGAGAAGGTCCTGGAAGCCCTGCAGCCCTATCTGGTCAGCTGATCTCCAGGATTTCCCGCTCTTCGAGCGCTTTTTTCAGCATCCCGTCAATCACCTCCTCCAGATTCTTCTCGTGCTTTTCGATGATATGGAGCTTGGGTTTTGTGACGGGATGCTTTGCTACGAAGATCGTGCAGCAGTCCTCAAAGGGCAGGATCGAGGTCTCATAGGTGCCGATCCGCTCGGCCACCCGGATGATCTCCTGCTTGTCAAAACCGATCAGCGGGCGAAACACCGGCAGTGTGCATACGGCATTCGTGCAGACAAGGCTTCCCATGGTCTGTGAGGCCACCTGGCCGATGCTTTCCCCGGTGAAAAGCCCCTGGCATTCTCCCTCCAGCGCCAGGCTTTCCGCGATCCGCATCATATATCTCCGCATGATGACGGTCAGCTCCTCATGAGGGCATTTCTCGTAGATCGCCATCTGAATTTCCGTAAAATTGATCACATGCAGCCTGAGCTTCCCGGCATAGAGGGAAAGCCGCTCCGCCAGATCGACGACCTTGCGCTTTGCCCGCTCGCTGGTATAGGGCGGGGCGTGGAAATAGACGGCTTCCAGGCTCACCCCCCGTTTCGCCGCCATATATCCGGCCACGGGAGAATCAATCCCGCCGGATAAGAGCAGCATTCCGCGGCCGGCTGTGCCCGAAGGCATTCCCCCCGGCCCGGGGATCGTTTTTCCGTAAACAAAGATCTTCTCCCGGATCTCCACATGCAGCTCGATCTCAGGCTGATGCACATCCACCCGCAGGCCGGGAAACGCGTCAAGGATCCGCCCTCCCAGCTCCGCCGCGATCTCCATGGAATTCATCGGGTAATTCTTTCTTCCCCTTCTGGCCAGCACCTTGAAGGTCATGGCATTCCCCTCCGTTCCCGCAGGGACAGGAAATGCAGCTTTCGCCGGGCGCTCCTTTGCCTGCGCGGGGCAAAGCTTTTCCATATAGATAAGCGCCGTCTCTGCCAGCCGTTCGAAGCCCTCATCGGCAAGCTCCAGCGCCGGGCATATTGCCGTGATCCCGAAGACGCGGGAAAGCGCCTCGATCACCTCCGGATCGGGACGGACCGCGGCCTCAGCCGCTTCGGCAAGCGCGGCCCGGCGCACAGAATCGCTGCCATCGCTGCCGCTTTCATCGCTGCTGCCGGCAGCCGCGGCCGCATGGCCTGCTGCCATGTCCGGCCTCCCTGAATGTACCTCCACATAGATCCGCCCTCTGGCCCGAATCACCTCATAGCCCTCGCTGCGATCCCTGCCGGTAAAAAGCTTTGCCATCGCCCTGCGGATCTGCCGGACCAGCGCCTCCTCGAAAAGCTTCCTGTTATCTCCTTTTAGCGCGATCTCCGCGTATTTGATCAGATAAGTCATGATTTTTTCCTATTTCCGTGTAAAGCCCTTCAGCAGCTTCGTCTTTTTTTCCAGCGCCTCCAGCGTATATGCCAGCTCTTCCTTCGTGGTAAACCGGCTGAAGGAAAAGCGCAGCGTGGATTCCAGCGCGTCAGGCGGAAGCCTCAGGGCACGCAGTGTGTCGGAGAATTTTTCCCGCCGGTTAGAAGCGCAGGCGCTGCCGGCTGAGGCATAGATCCCCTCCTCCTCCAGCGCGTGGAGCAGCACCTCGGAGCGGATCCCCGGGAAAGAGGCGCTGACGATATGGGCCGCCTGCTTTTCCGGATCCGTAGAGCCGTTGATCCTTACCGCCGGAAAGGCCTCCTTAAGCCCCCGGAGAAAAAAGCCGCGAAGCTCCCGCAGTCTTTCTCGCTCTTCGATAAGCGCTCCCTCCTGAAGACTGACCGCAAGCCCCAAAGCCGCGATCCCGGGCACATTCTCCGTCCCGGAGCGCAGGTTTTTCTGCTGGCCGCCGCCGAAAAGGATCGGATTGATCCGCACGCCCTTTCTGCAATAAAGAAAGCCCGTGCCCTTCGGCGCGTGGAACTTATGTCCGCTGACGGAAAGCAGGTCGATTCCCTCCTCCGCGGGTCTGATCTCCTCCTTCAGATATCCCTGCACTGCATCCACATGAAAAAGAATCTCCGGGTTTCTTTCCCTGATCACCCGTCCCAGCGCCCTGAGCGGCTGCAGGGAGCCGACCTCGTTGTTCGTATGCATGATGGAAACGAGGATCGTGTCCGGCCTGATATTTTCCGCAAGCGTCTCCGGAAGAACCTGCCCCTCTTCGGAAACGGGCAGATAGCTGACCTCAAAGCCGAGTGTTTCCAGATAACCGCAGGTCCGCAGCACTGCCGGATGCTCGATCGCCGAGGTGATGATATGCTTTCCGCGCCGTTTTAAGGCATCCGCCGCACCCCTTAAGGCCAGATTGTCCGATTCCGTCCCGCCGGAGGTCCAGATCAGCTCCTCCGGATTCACCCGCAGGGGCGCCGCCGCCTGCGCCGCCGCCTTTTTTAAGAGCTCCTCCGCCTCGATGCCCATGCCATGAAGGCTCGAGGGATTTCCGTAGGCCTCTGTCGCCGTTTTCACCATCAGCGCCGCCGCCTCGGGCAGCAGCGCCGTGGTGGCGGGATTATCCAGATAGATTTTATTCATATTTTCCCTAAATGCCGCGTAAGCGGCAGCCTGAGGTATATCAGCGAATGCTGATATACCGATAGGAACAGTGCAATGTGGGCCGCTGCTGCGGCGCAAATGCGAGTATGTAAAATC
>CAMOOZ010000041.1 GCA_946621895.1 uncultured Lachnospiraceae bacterium
CCAGATCGCTCTCTCCGCTGAAGGCCTCCATCAGCTCTGCGGCACATTCCTCCGGAGAGGCGCTGATTCCGAGTCCGGAGTCCGCATAGCAGTTCGGTCCCAGCACAGTGGAAAAGCCCTTCTCCTCCCAGCGTTTCAGGCTCTCCTCAAACGCCGTCTTATAGGGTTCTATCGTACAGCCGAAGGAAGGGGCCACAAAGCCGATCGTGCCCCCCTCGGGCAGAAATTCAGGATATCGCATGCTTTACCTCATTGACCCAGCCCCAGTCTGTTCAGCGCGGAAAAGATCGCCCGCACCGACGCCCTGGTGATATTGGAGCTTACGCCCACGCCGTAGGTGACGCGGCCCGTCTCCGTGTCCAGCAGATGGATATAGGCGGCAGCCTGGGAATTAGAGCCGGACTGCAGCGCATGCTCGGTGTAATCCAGGATCTTGACATCAATATCCAGCCCCTCATGCAGCCCTCTGCGGACCGCGTCGATGGGACCGTTGCCGACGCCCTCGAAGATCTTTTCCTCTCCATGATCCGTGTACGCCACCTTTACATGGGTGTCGAATTCCGTCTCGCTGTCCTCGCTCAGATCATCGACCTTAAGCCGCCTGAAATGCAGAGGCTCCTTTTTCTCCAGATATTCGTCCCGGAAGGCGGCCATGATCTGCTCCGGCGGCATCTCGCCGACCTTTTCCGTGATCCGCTGGATCACGGCAGCGAATTCCTTGTGCATCGCCTTGGGCAGCTTGAAGCCGAAATAGGTCTCCATGATGAAGGCCACGCCGCCCTTGCCGGACTGGGAATTGATCCGGACGATGGGCTCGTACACCCTGCCGATATCCGCCGGGTCGATGGGGAGATAGGGCACATTCCAATACTCCGTGCCGCGCTCGCGCATCGCCTGGGTACCCTTGTTGATCGCGTCCTGATGGCTGCCCGAAAAGGCCGTGAAGACAAGCTTGCCCGCATAGGGATGTCTCGCGTCAATCGGCATCTTCGTCATCCGCTCGTAAATTTCAATGCTCTCCCGGATGTTTTCCAGATTCAGCCCCGGGTCCACCCCCTGGCTGAACATGTTATAGGCCACGGTCATCAGATCCACATTTCCGGTGCGCTCACCGTTTCCGAAAAGCGTGCCCTCCACGCGCTCTGCGCCGGCTAAAAGCGCAAGCTCCGTGGCGGCGATGCCCGTGCCCCGGGCATTATGGGGATGCACGCTTAAAATGATGCTCTCCCTGTCCTTAAAATGAGTGTTCATCCATTCGATCTGATCCGCATACACATTGGGCGTGTTCATCTCCACCGTGGCGGGCAGATTGAAGATGATGGGGTTTTCCTTTGTGGCCATCCCCCAGGTCTCCTGCACGGCCGTGCAGACCTCAAGGGCATAGGGCAGCTCCGTGCCGGTGAAGCTTTCGGGGGAATACTCCAGGATTACCTTCCCGTTAAAGGAGGAGAGGCGGTCCTTCACCCATTTTGTGCCCTGCTCGGCGATCTTCGTGATCTCGCTTTTTTCCATATGGAACACCACATCCCGCTGCAGCGTGGAGGTGGAATTATAAATGTGAACAATGGCCTGCTTGCAGCCCTGGATGGACTGAAAGGTGCGGTCGATCAGCTCCTCCCTGCACTGGGTCAGCACCTGGACGATCACATCGTCCGGGATCAGCTTTCTGTCGATCAGCTCCCTTAAAAAATCATATTCGATCTGGCTGGCGGCGGGAAAGCCCACCTCAATTTCCTTGAAGCCCAGTTTGATCAGATACTGAAAGAATTCTATTTTTTCGGAAACGATCATGGGGTCGATCAGCGCCTGGTTGCCGTCCCGCAGATCCACGCTGCACCAGACGGGAGCCTTTGTGATCTCCTTATCCGGCCAGGTCCTCTCCGGAAACTGCACCACCGGATTTTTGCGGTATCTCTTATAGTTCAGCATATCAACTCCTCTCCTCTTCGCGGCCCTGCGATAAAGAACCCCCCGCCGCAGCGGAGGGTACAGGCATGTGTCTATGTCCGACGCCTATTCGCCCAGTCCGCTCTCCACTGCATCCACCAGCGCCTTCAGCGCCTCTTCCTCATCCGCGCCGTCGCAGGTAAACTCGATCTCATCGCCGCATTTCACGCAGGCGCCCAGCACACTGAGGACGCTCTTCGCGTTCGCCTTGCTCTCCCGAAAGGAAAAGGTGATCAGCGACTTGTATTTCATTGCTTCCTTGCATAGAATGCCGGCCGGCCGCAGATGCAGCCCTGTCGGATTCTTAATGACTACCTTCTGGCTTACCATGATACCCCTACCCTTCTATCCTCGCGCGGGAAGATATCGCGAAACCCCTCTCGCAAAACCGCTGGCGCCTTCCCGCCTGTTATGCCGGACGCCAACCCGCTTCGTCCGTGTGCTCCGTCTACGCGCCCAAAATCCTCTTTTCTATTGCCGCTGTATCTATACTGTAAGCGGACAGCTTCATCTTCGCCACCTCCAGCTGGATATCCAGTTCCGGATTCTCCCCCTTTTCAGAAGCCTTGATCCTGAGCAGATTAACATAGTTATCAATCTGAACCGCTCTCACTTCCTGATCTGCCACAGAATCCCCTTTCCGCACTGTTTTATCCGCGCGGCTGAAGCCAGCTGTGCCAGATGCTTGCCGCCGGCACGCAGCATCGGAAAAATCACCTTCGCAATTTCTCCACCGCGCCGGCTGAAGCCGGCGGTGCTGAACGGGTGCCACCGGCACCCAGCACCAGACTGCCGTTTCGCAGCATCCGGAGAAGTACGCATCCTTCACAGGACATATGTGTTTATTATGATACCATATCCCTCCATAACCGTCAAAAGGTGTCAGGCTTCTTCCTCTGCTATGGGGAGGGAGAGAACGAATTCCGGCGGAATTCTGCTTGCGCTATCCTACGCTGACTTCTTCTACTATCGGCAGAGAGAAGACGAATTCCGATCCGACGCCCTCCGTGCTGATCACATTGATATGCTCATTATGGGCCTGGATGATCTCCCGCACGATGGAAAGCCCCAGCCCCGTTCCCTTCTTGTCCTTGCCGCGGGAAAGGTCTGTTTTGTAAAAGCGTTCCCAGACCTTCTGGACATCCTCCTTCGGAATGCCGATCCCCGTGTCCTTCACGGAGATATAGAGCCTGCTGCCTTTCTCCGTGGTTTCGATCCGGATCTCGCCGGACTCCGTGAACTTCACGGCGTTTTCCAGCAGATTATACAGCACCTGCTCGATCTTTGCCTTGTCGGCGTTCACCGGCAGGCTTTCCCCGGTGAGTACCAGCTGCAGGGTGATCCCCTTCTCTTTGCATCTGCCCTCAAAGGAGGAGGCCGCTGTCCGGATCGAGGCATTGATATCGTAGTCTTCCCTGTTCAGCAGCATACCGGAGATATTCAGATTGTTCAGGGTGAGCAGGCTCCCCGTGAGCTTGGCGAGCCGCTCCGTCTCGTTCAGCACGATCTCCATGTATTTCCGGTAGCTCTCCTCGGGGATCGTCCCGTCCAGCATCGCGGTGAGATACCCCTGGATGGAGGTGAGGGGCGAACGGAAATCATGGGACACATTGGCGATGAACTTTTTCTGATTGTCCTCGCTTCTGGCCACGCGGCCGGCCATGAAACTGATGGTGCCGGCAAGGTAGCCCAGCTCATCGTCTCCCTCCACATCAAGGGGATAGTGCATGTTTCCATCCGCGTACTGCTCCGCGGCCTGGATGATCCTGATCAGCGGGTAATAGATCACCCCCGTGAATACGAGCAAAATGATCAGGGAAAGCAGCAAAAGCAGTCCGAATTCGATATAGGCGATGACGAGATGCTCGTTTAAACGCGCATCCAGCCTGGCCCAGGGATAATGGATCGCCACATAGCCCTGGACCCTGTAGCCGGAGGTGACGGGGGAGAGCACCGTGAGCATCGGCTCCGTAAATTCCCCGAAGAAATCCCCCACCATGTAATAGGAGCCGGAGGAAAGGGAAGGGTCGAAATTTTCGATGGTCTCGGGCTCCTCGAGGCTTAAGACATTCCGGGAATCCAGCACAAGCCTGCCCGAGGGATTGATGATCCGGATGTTCGCGTCCAGATAGGTGTCCATCGCCACCAGCTCCCTGCGCACCGTGTCCAGGGAAAGCTTGCTGCGGTAAAGCTCCGAGGCATAGGTCTGGGAGATCAGGTTCGCCTCCCGGTAAAGCATATTCGCCTCATCCTTTAACAGCTGCTTCTGCATCAGGGAGGAGATATAGGTGGCCACGATGAAGAAGCCGAAAAGGCCGAAGATCAGGTAGCCCGCAAGGAATTTTAAGTAGAGTGTTTTTCGCATGGGGATAGTATAACACGAGTTATAATTCAGCGCACAGCCAGTGCGCTGAATTGTAACAGATCTTTGCCGTGTCAAGCAACATATTTCCGAACGCCTTGCAATCCTTCTCCCTTCGTGTTAGAGTAAAGAAGTCGTTTCGGGAGACATTCCGGTCTCCTGTATATCTTATTTCAATTCAAAAGGAGCATGTCTATGCGCAGATCTGATGAAAGTACCGAGAACACCTTTAATCAAAACCAGCCCGGAACGCGGAAGCCGCTCGAGGACATGGATATCATTGATGATTTCCTTGCCGGGGAGATCTTTTCCGGTCCGGACGCGGTGCGCTTTTCGGAAATCCTCTTAAGCCTCGTCATGGGCCGGGAAGTAAAGGTCAGCAACATCCAAAGCCAGGTAGTCCTGCACGGCGAGGAGCAGAAAAACCGCAGTATCCGGCTGGATGCAATGGTGATCGAGGAGGCTCCGGGAACTCCCGGAAGCGTGATCCTGTACAACACCGAGATGGAGCAGTTCTACTTCAGGCGAAAGAAGGAGCAGATCCTTTCCCTTCCCCGTCGGGTCCGGTATCACCAGTCCCTGATGGATGCCGCACAGTCAAAGAGCGGTGCGCTCTTTTCGGAGCTGCCGGATATCGTGAACATCTTTATCATGGATTACGACCCCTTCGGGATGGGTTCCATGTATTATGAGGTGCGAAACCGCTTCATCACCCATGAAGCATTGGACTATAATGATGGCTTAAGAAAGATTTTTCTTTTTACGGGCGGCGCTGTTCCGGACGGAAGCGGCCTGAAGGAGCTGCAGGCGGTCCTGCGCTATATTCAAAATTCCGAGCAGAAAAACATTGTGAACGACCTGACCAGGGAAATCGATACCTTTGTCCGGCGTTTAAAAGATAATGCGGAGGTGAGAAAACACTATATGTGGGCACATGAGCGGGAACAGATTCTGATACAGGATGCCCAGGACGAAATCCGGGAGGAAAAGGA
>CAMOOZ010000042.1 GCA_946621895.1 uncultured Lachnospiraceae bacterium
GGCGAATGTCCTCCATAAGCATGAAGCGACGCGAAGCGGCGCGGGAATGCGCATGGAGGAAGCGCAGGTAAAGCTGCGAAGCAGCGACTGCGCGGTGTTTTTCCATATGTGGTTTGCGACCAAGTGTTATGAGGTAAAGTATGTCTGACGAAGAAAACAAGACCGGCGAGATCGAAGACGCAGAAGAACTGGAGACGGCGTCGGAAGAGCAGGATAATCAGGAAACCACGGAGAAAGAGGAAAAGAAGGGGGGGCGCTTTGGCCGCCTCCTGGAAAACAGCCCGATCTCCGGGATCTTCGGCGGGCGTCCCTGGATCCTGCTGATCCTGGCGGGATTTATCGCAGTGCTGCTTTTCCTGATGCTGCTCGTGGGCATCTTCGGCCAGCAGCCCGCAGACGATACCTCCACGGTGACCCCCGGGGTGCTTACCGCCGCGATCGTGGCGGGGGAGGATCGCTTCGCTTATCATGACGCGGGAGGGGCGCTTGCGGGCATTGAGCCCTCCATGGCCCAGTCCCTGGCGGATATGGAGGGCTTAAGCCTTAAGGTGCTGGAGACGGAGACCATAGAGGAGGCGCTTTCCCTGGTGGATACCAACGCCGCCGACGTGGCCTTCGGACGGATCTCCTCGGAGAGAAACCTGACAGGCTATCAGGTCTCGGACGACTACGGGCGCTGCGGGCTTTTCCTGCTGACATCCCTCCATGACTATACGGATTCCCTGGAGCTGATGACCGGCTATTCCATCGGGGTGATGGATTCCGTTCAGGCCACAGCTCAGGGCATCGACAATTTCGGCTTTATCAGCCCCCGGGCCTATCAGGACGCAATGACGATGGGGGAGGAGATCCGCAGCCGGACGGTGAATATGGGGATCTGCACGGAGCGGGACGCCGTGGCGTTAGTCACAGCCTTTCCGGAAGACCTGCAGACGCAGGAGATTTCCGGCGGACCTGACGAGCGCTATGTCGCGGTCTTCTCGGGAAGGGAAGCGGCGCAGATGCTGCTGTTCAACGCGATGCTGACGTCCGGGGAGTTCTGAAAGGAGAGATCATGGCTTATTTTGACAGTGAAAAAAACAAGGCAAAGTGGGCAAAGCGGCTTTCCCAGCTGGAACAGGAGAAAAACCGCCGCCGGACGAACGGATATAAACCGACGGAGCGCAATCGGATCGCGCAGGATTTAAAAAATGGCCCGGGCAGGGGACAGGAGCAGCTCCCAGAGGGCGTGCGGATCATCACCTTTGAGGAGCTGGTGGCCAAGGAGGAAGCCAGGCATCAGACTAAGGTCAGAGAGGCCAGGGCAGCGGTCAGGAAGGCGCAGCTGGAAAAGGGGATGGTGCGGCAGCAGCCTGCGGTTTCCCAGTCTGCCTCAGGAGCAAAGAAGCGGTGAAGCTTTCCTTTCGCAAAGCGGCTGCGCTTTTTCTTGCGGCGCTGCCTTTATCCTGGGGGTTTTTCCCCGCTTTTTCGCTGAGGGCGGCGCAGGAGGATGCCTTTCCGGCAGGGATCAGCGAAGGAGAAAAGGCACAGCTTCTGGACGGGATCTACGGGGAATCAGGGGAAGACGCGGATGTGCAGATGCCCACGGAAGAGGAGCTGAATGCTTCAGTGTACGAAAACCTGACTGATGAAGAGGCAAGAGAGCTGAGCCGCAGCAGACTGCCCTCGGAGGAGGAGCTGGCAAGGCTTGCCGAAAACTATTCGGACAGGGTCATGCCCCTTGCCGCCTTCAAAGCCGGCTATGACGCCGCAAGAAGTCTCTACAGTTATGAGCTGCCCGGAGGAGGGAAGATCCTGATCTCCGCACCGCTCGGCGGCTGGACGAATTATGCCGTGGCGCTGATCCCGGAGGGAAATGTGAAGCTCTCCTCCGTGGTCAGAGACGGGGAGGTGCTGACGGATACCGCGGATGAGGAAGGGGCGTATTTTTTCCGGGAGACCGGCTGCTATTCCTTTATCGCCGGAAACGGCTCCGAGGCCGAGAGCTTAAGCTATATTTCCGGAAGCTTTCGCATTGTGGACGTCCGTTCCGCGCTGACCGCTTCCTTTCTCTGGGCGCCGGAGGGATATGTCCTTTCGGGTGCGGCCGTGGACGGAAAAGCGGTGGCCATCCGGGATGAGCGCTATCTGGATCTTCCGGAGGATGGGGTGTATGATGTGCGGTTCAGGGCAAAGGCCGCGGGAGGCGGATTGCCCGAAGAGCTTGGGGTGAGCTTTTCCCGGGATACTCAGGCGCCCTATCTTGATCTGGAGGGGGAGATCTCGGGAGGGTATTTCGTCGGAAAGGTGCAGCTGAGCAGCCCGGAGCCTGACGCCCGGGTGCAGATCTGGTTCAACGGGCAGCCTGCGGTATCTCCCACGGGGGAGCTTGCGGCGGAGGGAAGCTATTATATCACCGCCTCCGATCCCACGGGCAACTGGCGGGCCTACAATTTCGTCATTGAGCGCAGGGGGCATATCCCCTGGGGGCTTGCCGCGGCGGCAGGAGCGGTGCTACTGGTGCTGGCCATCTTCGTTGTGGCAACGGCAGGCAGGGGGATGCGCCGAATCCGTTGAACAGTGATAGGAAGCGAACAAAGCAATTGCAGTTTGAGCTTGCTCAAACCAGCAATTTTTCTGTGAGATTTTTTGATATACAGGCGGGGATAAATGGCATCCCGTGCGTATATATAGATGTTATTCTTTCACACTCACAAATGCAAAAGGAGGAATTAATCATGTTACCAGTCGTACTGATTACCGCAACGGAGCTTAACAACGCATCAAAGCCCATCGTCGAGCTGATCAATTCGATCCTTTCTCCCATGATCGCGATCGTCGGCGCCGCGGGCGCCATCTGGTGTGTATGGCTTGGCGTGAAGCTGGCCAAGGCGGATGAGCCTCAGGAGAGAGAGAAGGCAAAGATGGCGCTGAAAAATGCCATCATCGGCTATCTGCTGGTGTTCATTCTGGTGGTGGTCCTGCGCACGACCATCGGGCCGCTGACCAACTGGATGGAGAAATCCTCTTCGACAACGAATAACAATACTACCACTGAGGAGAAGAAGTAAGCTTCTTTTGGGCGTTTTCCGGACTTGGGATCTGAATGGCTGCGTAAATTTGAGGATGGCATGAGGCGCATGAGGACAGAAAAAAAACAGGAGGGGGACATCAGGGAATGATCAGCTTTGCTTACGTACAGCTGGGCTGGCTGCAGGATGCGGTCAACACGATCTACGACCGCCTTCTGAACCCTGCCTTTGACCGACTCTCGAACCTTCTGTCCGATATCATGAACGGCCTGTTTGAATCGCTCCTGCTGCCGATCCTGGAGCTTCATCTGTCCGTTTCGCTGGAGCTGATGAGTGCGTTGATCCAGAATATCCTCTTTGAGCTGCTGTTCAGGCTGCAGAGGGTGCTGCTTTGGGCGCTGGATGCGGTGGAACGCGTGTTCCGCATGTTCTCGGGGCTGGATCCGGTCTATGTCAGAAACATTTCCTCCGGAGTGATGGAGGAGAAGGGTTCCCTTCTGCTGGCAATCACGGGCAGCCCTGTGGTACGGACCGCTCTGCTCGGCATGATCCTGGCCAGCTTTGCCCTCTGCATTCTGGCTTCCATCGTGGCGACGATCCGTTCGGTGGGCGAAATGGGCGGAAACGAAGAAAGGAGCCGGTCGGTTGGAAAGGTCATGCGCACCACGGCAAATGCGCTCTTTAAGCTGATCCTGATCCCGCTGGTCTCTTTGGCGATCGTTCTGCTGGGGGATGCGCTGTTAAAATCCATTGAGACCGCCACGGGCATGGAGAGGGTATCCGTTTCCAATATCATTTTCACCATGTCCACGCTGGACGCGGTGCGGGAGGATGTGCCGGACGGGGATTCGGCCTATTACAATTCTTCCACGCGCACCCAGGCGCTGGCGGCAAAGAATGCGAAAAGCGCCTCTGAGGTGGCGGATTTCGGCCTGAAGGATAAATACAGAAAGCCCTATTATGAAGGAACGGCGGACCGTACCTTTCTTGCGGAGGTGTTAAAGACCTTCGATATCCGGAGGGTGGACTATTTTGTGGGCATCGGCATGACCGTCCTGTTTCTTTACCTGTACGGGATCCTGGCCGTCAATATGATCGCGCGGATCTTCGACTGCGTGCTGCTGCTTCTGACGGAGCCCTTCTTTGCGGCTTCCATGCCCCTTGACGAGGGGAAAAAATTTGAACAGTGGCAGGAGACCTTTCTCGGAAGGCTGATCTCCGGCTATGGGATCATCGTGGGAATGAATCTCTATTTCGGCGTGGTGGCCATGGTCTTTGAAGGCAGGATCGCGTTTTTCGGGGAGGGAACGACCCCGGCGGTGGATTATATCACCAGGATCTTCTTTGCGGCGGCAGGCGCTTATGCGATCCTGAAGGCAGCCCCTCTGGTCACGGGGATCATGAGTTCCAACGCGGCAACGAGGGAAAAGGAAATAAACGGCATGGGCGCTTCCTTCTCCACTGGAATGATGGGAGCTGCTGTCTCTCCTGTCACTTACGGCGCGGGGCTTCTCTGGAATGACAAAAACAAGGCAATGCTTCAGGAGGGGATAAGAAGCGGCTTTCAGCAGCTGTTTGCAAAGGGCGGACAGGCATCGCCCGCTTCAGGCGCGGCGGGAGATCCCGGCGCGCTGTTTGACGCGAAGAAGGATGCAAACGGTAGGCCCGGAATTAAGACGGGAGGCCTGATCGACGGCGCAGAGCCCTTCCGGGGGGCCAAGCAGCATCTGACGGGTGCTGTCCCGGCGGCCGGGGGGCTTGAGATCCCGCTGGCCGGAGCGCTGCCCGGCGGAGGCGCTGCAGGGGGGATGGATCTTCCCGCGGCTGGAGATAAAGGAGAGCCCGTTTTGCCCATTCCCGGTGCTGAAGAAGCCGCGGAAGCCTTGGCGGGCGGGAAGGCTCCTGAAGGAGGGGTGCTCGATCCCGGCTTTGTGCTTGCCGGGGAGGAGGCTCTAAATATCATCAATGACGGTTATGCCTGGGCCGGAGAACGGGATGAGAAGGAGCGGAAAGAGAAGAAAAAGATGGCCGAGCTTCTGGGCGAGGAGCTCGACGAGAAGGCTCTGTTTGCCGCGGAGGGAAGCATGGGCCTTGATCTGAACGGCGATGGCTTTGTCTCCGGGAGCATCAACGATGTGGAGGATCCGGAGGAGGTGAAGGAACTGTTTGCCCGTCCGACCGATGAGGATTTATTTGCCGTTGATCTTTCCGGCGAGGATAAGAAGAAGGATCGATAAGCGGCCGGGCTGAGAATCATAACGAAACTGGAGAATAAGCTCGGGGGAATATAGGTTTATTTATAGGAAGCGAACAAAGCGATTGCGGTTTGAGCTTGCGGGGGATTCGCAATTACTCTGCGAGCGACGATATCCTGAACGAATTAATTTATACTGATTAACGATTTCAACTGCTGGGTGACCCGACACGCAAACGCAATTTCATGCGGTTTCCCGTGATCACTTTCGGCAGTTAATTGCGTTTGCGAGTATAATTTGTTTGGATAATGAGGGAAAATGAGATGGAAAACAAAACACCCATGGAATATCTCTTCAATTTCTTTTTTCGGATCGGAGATATTTTTCTGAGCGGATTGGAGCAGGTTGTCAGTATCGGTTGGGAGGAATGGAAGGAAAGCCAGAAGGATGATCTGATCGATGTCAACAGCCGGGAAAACAGGCTGCCGGCAAAGATCAGGGATAAGCAGGGTCAGGCGAATATGGATATCTCCCGGGAGGATTATCAGAAGCTTTCCCGTAAGGAGAAGAATGCCTATAAGGCGCAGTGGAACAGCCTTTCCGAACAGGAGAAGGAAAAACGCCGTGGAGAGTTTGCGAAAAGACAGGAGCCGAAGCTGAAAAAGGCGGTGGAGGAATATTACGCCGAGCAGAAAAAGGCGGGAAAGAGCAAGGAGGCGGTGGATCAGGCGCTGGGGCTTTCCCCCGGAGAGCAGATCCAGCTGTATGACCATAAGGAGCAGTTCATCCCGCGCCGGGTGGCGGAGGAGATGGCGGCGGAGATCAGGACCGCAGGCAGCAATATGCCGATGCCTCTGGATGTCTCCCGCAAAGAGTTTGAGAAGATGAGCAACAGGCAGCGGAGAAATTACCTGGATTCCTGGGCGGCCTTAAAGCCGGAGGAGAGGGCGGAAAGACTCCACGCCTTTGAAAAAAACCAGAAGAACGCCATCTCCGCGGCATGGGAGAAATACGAAAAGCATTCCGGAAAGATCGTGATGCAGAAGGAAACGGACTGCTTCAGCTTCGATGGGCGGGCCATGGCGGATTATACCTATCAGCTGGAGGAGGCGGAAAAGAAGAAAAAGGCCGCCGAAAAGCAGAAGGACGAGCTTAAGGCCCAGAAGCTGGACGGAAAGAAACAGCAGGAAAAGGAAAACGAAAGGAAAAAAGAGGCGGGGCTGGAGGAGAAGAAGCCCGATGCCCAAGTTGAAAACGGCCCGGAAAAGCAGGCCGGGCGGGGTCGAAGATACAGCGGAAAAGGGGAGGGCCCGAGAAATCTGCACGCTAATACAGA
>CAMOOZ010000043.1 GCA_946621895.1 uncultured Lachnospiraceae bacterium
ATCAGAGAGGTGCTCAAGCAGCCTCAGTATGAGCCCCTGCCCGTGGAGTATCAGGTGATCATCATCTATGCCGCCACGAAAAAATATCTGCTGGGCATCCCGACGGCGCAGATCACCCGGTTTGAAAGAGAGCTTTTTGAATTTATCCGTTCTGCTCATTCCGATATTCCTCAGGGGATTAAGGAGCAAAGGGAGCTGACCGCGGAGAATGAGGAGAAGCTGAAGAAGGCGTTGGACGAGTTTATCGCGAGGTTTAACTGATGGCTTCGATGCGGGATATCAAAAGGCGCCGCGCCAGCATACAGAGCACGCGTCAGATCACGAAGGCGATGAAGCTGGTCAGCACGGTGAAGCTGCAGCGGGCCAGAGCCAACGCGGAAAAGGTGAGAACCTATTTTTCCTGCATGTACGACACGGTCCTAAGCCTGATGGAGAAGGCGGGCAATGTGCCCTCTCCCTATATTCAGGGAAATGGCTCCGAAAAGAAGGCGGTGCTGCTGGTGACCTCCAACAGAGGCCTGGCCGGCGGCTATAATTCCAATGTGGTAAAGCTTGTGCTTGCCGCGGAAAAGCTGGCCGGCGCGGAGCTGATCGCCGCAGGGAAAAAAGGCAGGGATATGCTGGCCAGAAGGGGCTATCCCGTAAAAGAGGATTTTTCCGACTGTATGGAGGCGCCGGTTTATGAGGATGCCTCCGCCATCGGAAGGTATGCGATGGAGGCCTACGATAAGGGGGAGATCGGCGAGCTCTGGATGGCGTACACAGCCTTTAAGGGGACGATGACCCATGTGCCTACGCTGATCAGGCTGCTGCCCGTCAGCATGGAAGAGGCTTCCGGGGAGGAGAGATCGCTCTATGGCGGCACGGAGGAGAAAAAGCCGGAGGTGCCGATGAATTTTGAGCCGCCCGTTTCCGAGGCGCTGCCGCTGCTGATCCCGAAATATTTGAACAGCATGGTCTTCGGCGCGCTGATGGAGTCTTCGGCCAGTGAAAACGCCGCGAGAATGCAGGCCATGGATAACGCGACGAGCAACGCGGAGGAGATGATCGACGAGCTGGGACTGGCCTATAACCGGGCAAGACAGGGCTCGATCACGCAGGAGCTGACGGAGATCATTGCCGGCGCCGAAGCAATCGCCTGACGGCGATTGCCCGCAATAGCATAGCGACTGCCTGTGATCGCATAACGATTGTTCCGTGCCGTACAGGAGGACGATTATGGAGGGTATGATGACTGACTATCAATATCGTACAGTGCTGCGCTCTGTTAAGATGATCATTCATGGATGCAGGGATATCAGCGAGGCAGAAGCCAGAATAGATGAACTGATCGAGGAAAAAGCGCCTCGAAACAGGAAAAAAGAAGAAGATGATCAGGATGAATGAAAGGAAAGCCGGAATGTCTGAAAATAAAGGTCGCATCACACAGGTCATCAGCGCTGTGCTGGATATCAGATTTGAGGGGGGAAAGCTTCCCAAGATCAACGAGGCGATCCATATCCCCCTGACTGAGGGCGGAACGCTGACCTGCGAGGTGGCGCAGCACCTGGGAGACGACACGGTGCGCTGCATTGCCATGGGCTCTACGGACGGCCTGGTCCGCGGCATGGAGGCGATCGCCACGGGCTCTCCGATCAAGGTGCCTGTGGGCGAGAACACGCTGGGGCGGATCTTCAATATCCTGGGCGAGCCCATCGATGACAAGGAAGCGCCGAAGGATGTGACCTATATGCCGATCCACAGGCCCGCGCCGGAATTTAAGGAGCAGTCCACCGAGGCGCAGCTTTTGGAGACGGGCATCAAGGTCGTGGATCTGCTCTGCCCCTATCAGAAGGGCGGGAAGATCGGTCTTTTCGGCGGCGCCGGCGTAGGCAAGACCGTGCTGATCCAGGAGCTGATCCACAATATCGCCACGGAGCATTCCGGTTATTCCGTGTTCACGGGGGTCGGCGAGCGGACCAGAGAGGGAAATGACCTTTACCGTGAAATGAGCGAGACCGGCGTTATCGACAAGACCACAATGGTCTTCGGACAGATGAATGAGCCCCCCGGCGCCAGAATGCGCGTGGGCCTCACCGGCCTTACGATGGCGGAGTATTTCCGTGACCAGGGCGGCAAGGATGTGCTGCTTTTCATTGATAATATCTTCCGTTTTACGCAGGCGGGCTCCGAGGTGAGCGCGCTTTTGGGGCGCATGCCCTCGGCCGTGGGCTATCAGCCGACGCTGCAGACGGAAATGGGCGCTCTGCAGGAGCGTATCACCAGTACAAAGAACGGCTCCATCACCTCCGTGCAGGCGGTATATGTGCCCGCGGATGACTTAACGGATCCCGCTCCCGCAACGACCTTCGCCCATCTGGACGCGACGACCACGCTTTCCCGTTCCATTGCGGAGCTGGGTATTTATCCGGCCGTGGATCCGCTGGACTCCACCTCCCGCATTCTGGATCCCAGGATCGTGGGTGAGGAGCATTACCGGGTGGCCAGAGGCGTGCAGGAGATTTTGCAGCGGTATAAGGAGCTGCAGGACATCATCGCCATCCTCGGCATGGACGAGCTTTCCGAGGAGGATAAGGTGGTGGTGGCGAGTGGCAAAAAGATCCAGCGTTTCCTGTCTCAGCCCTTCCATGTGGCGGTTCAGTTCACGGGCACGGAAGGAAAATATGTGCCCATCGCGGAGACGATCCGGGGCTTTAAGGAGATCC
>CAMOOZ010000044.1 GCA_946621895.1 uncultured Lachnospiraceae bacterium
CCCGATATGAACCTCCTGTCCGTATGATGCGGGCAGGAGGTTTTCTATCGCACGGCCGCGCAGATGAAATATGTGGCTTCGCCACAGCGCGGCCGGCGGGCGAGTAGGGTGCGACTGTGTCTTCCCTGCTCGATTGGCAGGGCCGCGCAGATGTAATTTATGGCTTTGCCGCGCCGGCGGCCAAAGTAGTTATTTAAAGGGGACTGTGCTATAATGTTTCAATCGGTCGGGAAGAGGTGTTTTGCCGTGAATGAAAGTGCAGGCACTTAATCCGTTTCCGATGCAATTTGTGACATGGAGCGGGAATTGACGAAGGACTGGGTAGTGGTGGTCGATGACGACCCTATATCGCTGAAAAATGCCAGGGAGCTGCTGGGAAGCGAGGATCTGCGGATCAGTGTACTGCGCTCGGGCAGGGAGCTTCTGACCTTTATGGAAAGGCATGAGGAGCCGGATCTGGTGATCCTGGATGTGCTCATGCCGGAGATGGACGGGTTTGAAGCATACAGACGCCTGAGAGCGCAGGAGAAACGCCTGGGGCGCAGACAGATCCCCGTATTCTTTCTGACCGGAGATAATGACAGCGAATCCGAGCAGCTGGGTCTGCAGCTTGGCGCGGCGGATTATATTCGCAAACCCTTCGACAGGGATGTCCTGCTGCACCGCATCCGGAATACGATCCTGAATAATAAGACGATCGAAAACCTGACGGAGGAGGCCTCCGTGGATCAGCTGACCGGTTTCCTGAACAAGTCCAGCGGCACGCTGAAAACGGAGGAGCTTTGCCGGACGGCGCAGGGAGCCATGATGGTGATCGATCTGGACAGCTTCAAGCTGGTGAACGATCTTTACGGTCATGACATGGGCGACCAGGTCTTGCGCTCCTTTTCCGCGATCGTCCGCCAGGCCTCCCGTTCCGGGGATGTGCTGACCAGGATCGGCGGCGATGAGTTTCTGGCCTTTTACAAAAATGTTGAAGAAGAAACGGCAGTGGCGGCGCTGACCAGGAGGATGAATGATCAGCTGGAGGGCGTCTGCAGGGAACTGATGGGAGAGGATTTCGGCATTCCCATTGGCGCCTCCGTGGGCTGTGTGCTCGTTCCCGCCCATGGCAGGGATTATCAGATCCTGTTTCAGCTGGCGGACAAGGCGCTCTACCAGGTCAAGCAGAACGGAAAACACGGCTATGTGCTTCATGTGCCGGGAAAGGACGCGGAGGGCTCCGGCGAAACCCACGAGGATCTTACGGCTGAGCTTGCCCGGATGACAAAGCTGATCGAAGAGCGAAGCGAAGCGGGAAGCGCGATGTGGCTCGGGCAGGAGGCCTTCGCCTGGATCTACCGCTTTATGCTGCGGTTTTTCAAACGGCATGAAGGGGTGATGTCGAAGCTCTACTTTTCCATTACGATGAAGGAGGAAGGCACCGAGGAGGATTCCGTCAGGCAGGCGGAGCTCTTCGGCGAGACGCTGCGAAAGGTGCTGAGGAAGAGGGATGTGATCCTTCAGTGCAGGCAGCATCAGTTTTTTGTGCTGCTGCCGGAACTGGAGGAAAGATACATACCGAATGTGATAAGGCGCCTGGAAAGGGAATGGGCAAGATCGGGCTTTCTGGATCGGTCCGTTGTCGATTATGCAATGGAGAGTGTAGATTTCAGGAAAGGCGGAAATGATGTCGATTGAAAACGGGACAAACTGTGTCTGCTGCGGAAAGGCGCTGAATTTTATCTCCGGAAACAACAAGCTGCTGGAATCGGAGGAAAAGGCGGTCTGTTCCTCATGCTTTTCCGAATTCGGGGTGAGCTATAATATTTTCTCCAAAACAGCGGCTCCCGAAAAGCTGAAAATGAATTATGAGGCGGCGCTCAGGGATATCCGGGACGCGGGCTTTAAGCCCGATGCGCAAAACTATCTCCTTGTCGCCGCGGAAAAGCGCTATCGGGAAAAGACGGAGGAACTGAAGAACGGGCCGGTGAAAAAGAAGCCGGCCGCGCCTGCGCCAAAGCCCGAGGCACCCGCGCCGGCGCTGCACGCCATGAAGGCCGGGCCGGAAAAGCCTGCTTTGCCTGCGCATAAGCCCGAGGGGTCAGGGGCTGTTTCCCCCGGGCCAAAGGCGGAAGGGGAAAAGTCCTTTTTCCACGGTCCAAAGCCGGCGGAAGGGAAAAAGCCGGCGGATGCCGCCACCGCACAGAAACCCATGGAAATGCCGGGAGAGAAACCCTTTCTCATGACCACGGGGAAGAAGCCGGAAGGCTTTGGGATCAGGGCTTATCATGGGGTCTGTTTTGCGCTTGCCGTGATCTCCGCTCCCGAGCCGCTGGAAAAGGGAGATGCCTCACGGGGCTTCGCGGCAGCCAGGGAAAGCGCACTGTCGGAGCTGAAGGAACAGGCGCTGAAGCAGGGAGCTGACAGCCTGACGGAGCTTGCAATGGACATCAAAAGCGCCGGGGAGGGGAAGCTGGCGCTGCTTTTCAGCGGAAATGCGGTAAGCCTGAAACCGGAATAAAAGCGCGGTAAAACTGTTTACGGTGTTTGGAATGGAGGAAAAATGAAAGCGAAACTGATTTATCTTTTGAGTGTATCAATGCTGGCGCTCATGCTTGGCGCCTGCGGAGGAAACAGCGCTTCGCAGTCTGCGGAGATGCCCTCTGAGGAGGAGGTAAAAGGAGCGCTGGATCAGGTGGCGGGGGATGTTGAAAATGCGCTGCAGAATGCATCGCAGGGGCTTTCCCAGGGACTGGACGAAGCGGGGAAAGAGCTGGGACAGGCCGTGGGAAGCGCCTCGCAGCAGCTCGGTGAGGCAGGACAGGAGCTGGAGCAGGCCATGGGAAGCGCCACGGAACAGCTTGGCGAAGCGGGAAGGGAACTGGAGCAGGCCATGGGAAGCGCCTCGCAGCAGCTTGGCGAAGCGGCAGAGACATTGCCGGGGCAGCTTTCAGCATTAGCGGAAGGAGCGGAAAAAGCGATGAATTATCAGGAAGCAAGAGATAAGGCGTTGGAAAGCTTAAAGACGATGGGAACGATTTATGCGGATATCACGGTGAAGGACTACGGCACGATCAGCGTGAAGCTGGATCCGGAGGCGGCTCCGATCACGGTGCTGAATTTTATCTCTCTCGCGCAGAACGGCTTTTATGATTCACTGACCTTTCACCGGATCATTTCCGGTTTTATGATCCAGGGCGGCGACCCGCTTGGCAACGGGACAGGCGGAGCGGAGAAGAATATCATCGGAGAGTTTTCCACCAATGGGATCGAGAATAATATTTCCCATCTGCGCGGCGTGATCTCTATGGCTAGATCCCAGGATCCCAATTCCGCCAGTTCCCAGTTCTTTATCGTGCACGAGGACAGCACCTTCCTGGACGGTCAGTATGCCGGCTTCGGCATGGTGGAAGAGGGCATTGAGATCGTGGATAAGATCTGCGAGGATGCGAAGCCCATTGACAATAACGGAACGATTCCGGCCGATGCGCAGCCGGTGATCGAAAAAATTCAGATCAGGACCGCCGAGTGACTTGACGAATGACATTTCCGGAGCTATAATACCTATTGCGCTGTTGCAGATGACAGCTCCGGGAATGTAGCTCAGTTGGGATGAGCGTTCGCCTCACACGCGAGAGGTCACGGGTTCGAGCCCCGTCGTTCCCAGAAGGAAACCGTCCGAAATGGGCGGTTTCTTTTTTTGCCACGGAGGCGAGAGGAAGCTTTGCCGCAAAGCGGCACGCCGCGCCGCCGGTGAGTGGGGCGCGGATGCTCCTTCCCCGCCAACAGGAGTTTTTATGCAGCAAAACGAACAAAGCGCCGGGATGCCGGCCGCGCCGCTTGTTTCCCTTACCGGGAACCAGCTGAAGCTTTTTGCCTGTTTTTCGATGCTGGTCGACCATGTCGCGCTGAATTTTTTCCGCTATTCGGAGCTTTATCAGCCGATGCGCTTCTTTGGCCGCATCGCGTTTCCGCTTTATCTATTTCTGCTGGCGGAGGGCGCTGCCCATACCGGAAATAAGATTCGCTATCTGCTGCGGCTTATCTGCTTTGCCGTCATTTCGGAAATTCCCTTTGATCTGGGCACAAGGGGAATGCCCTTTGTGCCGCACCATGAGAATGTGATGTGGACGCTGTCGCTTGCGCTGATCTGCATCCTTGCCCTTCAGGAGCTTGCCGCAAAGGGCAATCAGGGCCCGTGGCTGCTCTGGACGCCCGGGATCTGCCTGCTATGTGTATTCGCGGCGGAATGGATCCATACGGATTATGGCGCGGTCGGCGTGATTGCCGGGATCCTGATCTATCTGCTGAGGCAAAGCGCGATCGCCGGGATGACAGTGGCCGTGGTAGCGCTGTGCCTTTCCTCCTGGTGGGAGTTCACTGCCATCGCCGCGGTCCCGCTGGCTGCCCTCTATAATGGAAAGCGGGGCGGGGGAGGGAAGACGGGAAAGTATCTGTTTTATGCCTTTTACCCCGTACACTTTCTTGTGATCTGGTACCTGTACAGGACAACATTCTGATCTGCGCAATATGCTTTCGAAAGCCTGCCTGCGTAAGGCATAGCGCAATACGGTATTGAACGGATACGAACGGCCATGGAAAAGCGCATTTTGCGTTTTCCATGGCCGGCCATCCTGAAAAGAGCTGCGATCTGTCTGATCCTGAGATCGCGCTATTGCGCGTCTTTATCCGCCTCCTCATCCTTCGGTGCAAAGGTATAGGTGTTCTCCTCGTCC
>CAMOOZ010000045.1 GCA_946621895.1 uncultured Lachnospiraceae bacterium
GTGTTTCCATCGTATGCAGGATCTGATCCGCATTGCGGGAGAGCAGCTCCTGCACGGTCTCAGGCGGGATCTTCTTATATCTGAAAACATAGGTGGCAAAGAAGGAGCCTGCGATCTGCACCCAGCGCCCGTCGGTCCTGCCATTATGGATGCTGGTGATCACCACATCATCCATCGAGCTGAACAGGGACACCGCATAGCTGAAGGCGCTTAAGAACAGGGCGTTTTCCGATACGCCGTACATCCTGCATAAGCCCCGCACATCCTCCTGCGTAAGCCCCGCGAATTTTCCCCTCAGCGAAGCATTATGCGCCGTGCCAAGGTCATAGCTGTCCATTTTGGCAAGAATACTTCTTTTGACCTCACTCCCCTTCAGCAGCTCCTCAAAGCAGGCAATATCCCTGTCCCTCAGGCCCGCCTGGTCTCTTGCCACCTCATCCAGCAGATATTCGTAGAAGGAATACTCGGACTTTTTCACCTCCTCCTTCAGATAAAGCCTGTTCAGATCCTTTAACAGGATGTTCATCGTCATGCCGTCTCCGATGATATGAGCCACATCGAAGAACAGGTACTTATCGTTTCCCACCTCGTAAAGTCCGATGTGATAGAGATTTTCCCCCGGCGCGTAGGTATAGGGATAAAGCAGCTTTTTCCGCTTTTCCTCCCATTCCTTTTCCGAAAGAGAGAGGCGCTCGATCACGACCTCACGGGAATCATCCCGGAAATTGTAAAGCTTTCCGTCCTCGCCGGGCTCGATCCTGTCCCTTAAGATCGGATGCAGGTCAAACAGCTCCTTGATCGCCTGCTCCATCCTGTCCAGATCAAGCTTACCGCCCAGCCGGAAAAAGAAGGGCAGATTGGCCGTTGTATTGCCCCGCATGACATAGGCGAAGTACATCTGCAGCCTGGTAAGGGGGTATTTCTCCCGCAGGGAATAATCCACGCCCGTCCCCTGGGATTTTTTCTCCCATTTAAGCGCCAGCTTTTCCACGGTGGCGTTTTCCATTAACTCCGTCAGCGTCACGGAAAAGCCCAGTGCATCATGCAGAGAGGTGAGCAGCATGATGGAGCCGAAGGAATCCAGGCCTGCGGCATAAAGCTCCGTGTCGATGCCGAACCTGCGGTTCCCCAGCACCTGTGCGCAGACATTATAGATTTTTTCCTGCCGCTCATTCTCCGGCAGCTTCAGGCTTTCCTCCAGCTTTTTGGAATTTTCCTTTTCCTTAAAGAAGGCATCCCGGATGATCTTCTTCGAGGTGGTCTTCTGGAAGGGTTTATTCCGAATGCCCGTGTACATGATCCGTTTATAGGTGGGAAGGCTCTGGTTATGGCTCCTGACGATCTCTTCCACCACGGGCCGCACATCCTTAATGCCCGTGGCCTGGGCGTACTGGTAATCCGGATAGACCTCGGCCTTGATCATGTCATCTTCGCCGTATACAAGGATGTCCGCGATCAGCGGCTCCGCTTCAAAGCCGGATTCGATCTCCTCCGGCGCCACATTTTCCCCGTTGCTCAAGATGATCAGATTCTTCAGACGGCCGGTAAGGTAGAGATAGTTCTCCTCATCCAGATAACCGATATCCCCGGTCTTCAGCCAGCCGTCCTCCGTGAAGGCCTCCTTCGTCAGCTCGGGGTCATTATAATAGCCCTTCATCACAAAGGGGGATCTGACCTGGATCTCACCGTCCTCAGCGATCCGGATATCCACATATTTATGCTTGATCCCGGCGGATTCCACCTTGTCCACCCGCTCATAATCTCCGTCGGAAATGATGGGGGAGCATTCGCTCATGCCATAGCCCTGGGCGATCCCGATCCCCATATCCACATATTTGCGGGCAAGCTCCGGCGAAAGGCCGCCCCCGCCGCAGGAAAGGCGGGAGATATTGCGCCCGTACACCATATGGAGCGCGTCTCTTTCCGTAAGTCCCGGATCCGCCGCGGCCATCCCGGCGATCTTATTGTACAGAGCCTTCACGATCATCGGGACAGTGTGCAGCACGCTGGGCTCAAACAGGCGCAGATGCTTGCCCAAAAGGCTCAGCGGCCCGTTGATGCAGGTGGTGCCGCCATACATCATGACCTGGAAGATATCGCAGTTGATGCAGAAGGCATGATGGATGGGGAGCACATTTAAGGCCACGATCTTTTTCCCTTTGTCGTCCACACGATCCGTGCTCAGCACATTTCCCACCAGATTGGCGTTCGTCAGCATGACGCCCTTGCTGTGGCCCGTGGTGCCGGAGGTAAAAAGGATCATGCAGAGATCATCCGGCTCCACACCGGGCACATCGCCGCCGATCGCCCATTCCTTCCCGGAAAACCGCATATCCTTTAAGATATCATTCAGGGAGGGCGCCTTCCGGACGGTCTGCAGGGAGAAGTATTCCTTAATCTTCGGGCACTGCGCCTTCGCGTCCTTGATCATGGGCTCCATTGCCCAGTCGTAAAAAAGGATGTCCACATCGGAACGGTTCAGACAATCCACCAGATGCGCCATATCCAGCTGATTGTCCAGCGGAACGGCGATATTGCCCGAGGCCATCACGCCCACAAGCGTGCTGATATAATGGACACTTGAAGAGCCGAAAAGCGCCACCTTCACCGGCCTTCCCGCCTGTTTCCGGAATTCATTCACATAAGCGCCCACGATCCGGCAAAGCTCCCCGAATCGTTCGTAGCTGATGTCAAAAACGACATCGTCTTCCCGTTCATAGCGCAGAAACGGATCCGCATCGAACCGCTCCACGCATTCTTCCAGGAAATCCCTCACTGTTCTGGTGTCCTCGTAGGTCATTGGATTACTCCTTTCTTTATCCCCGGAACTGTAGTTCATTAATCTGTTCCGCTAATAGTGAACGGCAAATATATTTGTTGTTCACTATAAACCCTCCTGGGTGATCGCAAGCTTTGCAAAACAAAGCTTTGGATTATAGTTTTCAGTTCCTGAAGCTCTTGATCCAGGTGATCAGTGAATCATGGTGTGTATTGTTGTAAACATCCCGGCGCATCTGCTCTGTCACCGGGCCGTTCATTTCCATCCTTGCGATCACGGCCTCCTGCAGCCCCGCGATCACGCCGTCCGCGAAGCTGCCTGCTTTGGCACCCTGACCCGCCGCTTCGGATCCTGCGCCTGCTGCCAAAGACTCCGGCTTTGCAGCCTCCCCCGGCATGGCCGGCGCGGATGCTGATGTCGCGCCGCCCTGACCCGCCGCTTCGGATCCTGCGCCTGCTGCCTGAGGTTCCGGCTTTGCAGCCTCCCCCGGTATGGCCGGCGCGGATGCCGTCTCCGGCGTCTCCCGTGTGCTGACGCTTATTCCCTGCGATATCGTCCCGAGGGCGCCCGGGACTCCGCGTTTTTCTCCCTCCGTACAGGGCACCCAGATCTCTCCGGAATTGCCTTGGATAGTCACCCGGATATTGCCGTCCTGCACCTGCGCCCGTTCGCCGGAAAGGGCGCCGATATATTCCGCCGCGCCTCCTGCCGGCAGCGTCATGTCAAAAGGCCCGTCATCATTATTGACGCTGACGATCACGCTTCGTCCCTGATGATTCCGGGAGAAGGCATACTGCCTGTTCGTCAGCAGCAGCTGCCTGTAATCTCCGCAGGACAGCTCCGGCGTCTCCTGCCTGATCCGTCCCAGCGCCGCGATCAGCTTTGTGGCGGGGTTTGCGGAAAGGGCGTCCTGAAAATCCGCAAGCGCAAGGGCGGGCCTTAAGGAGGCATCCGAAAACTTTTCCTTTCTCCCCTCGATCGCGAATTCCGAGCCGTAGTAGATCGACGGAATCCCGGGGAGCGTATAAAGCAGGATGTGGACCGGCGTAAAATGCGCCTTGTTTACCAGCTTTGTAAAAATCCTCTCCACATCATGATTATCCACAAAATTATAGAGCTTAAAGCCTGCTCCGCCGCTTCCCTTCATCCCCTCGAGACGGTTCTGCGTATGGGCGATCTCAAAATAATTATGGTCATTATGCCCGGAATAAAGCGCCTTGTGCATCACATAATTGGTGACGGAATGCAGCGTGCCTTCATTTACCCATCTGGAATAATCGCCGTGGATCACCTCGCCCATCAGCCAGAATTCGGGCTTCACCTCTGCGGAAAGCGCGCGAAGCATTTTCATGAAATCAAAATCCAGCACATCGGCGGCATCGCGACGCGGCCCGTCGATATCA
>CAMOOZ010000046.1 GCA_946621895.1 uncultured Lachnospiraceae bacterium
CCGGCCGGTTTTCCTTCATCCGCGAGCCGCTGCATAATTCCACGGTAAAAATATCCGGTGTGAATGCAGACTTTGTGAAAAAGTATGCCCATATCTGCCGGATCACGCAGACCGAGCTGATCTACAACTTCGTAAACGAGGATTATCAGCAAAACGCGGAGAAAGCGGATCTCAGGAATCTCTCCTTTGAAGCAAATGATCACACCATTACCAAACCAAAGGAAAGAGGAAAAATGGTTCCCCTTCGCCTGACGGAAAAGCTGCGGGATTTTGTGGATGATTATGTGCTTATCCTCGGGATCAGCAAAAGCACTTACATTGATGATCTGGTGGATAAACACCGTCTTTCTTTTCTACAGGATCGTGACAGAGAGGAAGACACGCGCTGAACCTTTGTTGTTGTTTTTAACGCTTTTAAACATTTTTACAACTTTATTTGTTTTAATTATATGCTGTAAACTCACGGGTTTACGGCATATTTCGCATTTTTTTCACGCGGAATGCGGAGTAACTTAACAGCAAATGAGGGAAAACTGACGCATTTTCCCGTTAAACTCAGCAGCTTTTGCGTGTTGTTTAACCGCAGATACAGAGCAGGAAACCGGTATATTTGCGGGTATTCCGGGTAATTCGACGCAGTTACAGGGTAATTTGACGCAAAAACCGGAGTCTGCGCGGGGAAGCTTGTTATACGCAGTAACGGAATAAAACTCCATTACTGCGTATATCAATGACGCGGCCGGCCGCACAGGACCGCTTTTCTCCAGACGGCACGCGGCCGGCGCAGGCCCGATAGCGAAACGGCAAGCCGCTTTCCCGGCGAGTGTATTTCGACGCAAAAAACGAGTGAATTCAGTATATTAACGCAAAAACCGAGTGGAGCCGGTTTATTACCGCAAAAAGCGGGTAAATTCCATTTAATTACAGACAGATAGCGTATATCAGAATGCCTTTGCTTCTTTTCGTCCCGTTCCATAATAACAGACAAATAGCGTATTTTTTTTACAGAGAAACACAATATTTTGTGTTTTTACTTGACAACATCAACAAAAGAGTCTAACATACATATCGAATTACAGACAGATGGCGTGTTCGATGCAGGTCAGAATATTTCCGCGATTTGTCTGTCAAAAAACCGTCAGCCTTTCAAAAACGCCATTTGTCGGCAGAAAAGAGCAGAGCATGTCATCAGAAGCACCGGTCAATACCCCGATCGAACAGAAGTATCAGAACCAGTTTGTCACGCTGTCGAACAGTGTGATCCGGGCGCGGGAATTCACGAATCTGCTGGAGTCCAAGATCGAGATCCTGGCGATCCACAATATGGATGTGGATATGAAGCAGCGTGAAAAGACGGATGCAAACGGGGAAAGCTACAGCGTCAGTTATGTCATGCTCAAGGCTGCGGAGATCAAGGAGCTGATGGGCAGGACGGACGGTGATGTGTATAACGATATCAAGGACGCGAGCATTGCCCTGAAGCAGAAGATCCTGATCATTGAGGATAAAGAGCAGAAGAGGTATCTCCTGAAGAGCATGTATTCGGACATTGCGTATGCCAATGGACAGCTCTATGTGGAATTTGAACCCTCCATGCAGGATTATTTCCTTAATTTAAAAGAAAACTTTACAAAGCTGCAGCTCCCGATCCTTTTCAGCTTTGAAAAAAACGGGGGACTGCAGCTGTATAAGCTGCTGCGCAGTTATGTCTATTCGCCCAATCTGCCGGGGATCGACATGTCTGTCACGCAGGAGGAGCTTCCCGAATATGCGGTCTCCTTTGATCTGCCGGATCTGCGCATGCTGCTTGGCTATGTGGACATCAGACAGGATGCGCTGCGCAGGGAGGGCAATAAAAAAAGGCCGAACTGGCAGAAAATGGTGGATGAAGAAAAGCACCAGAAATACAGGCGCTGGAGCGATTTTTCCGTGCGCGTGATCGAGCCCGGCATTAAGGAGATCAATGAAAAAAGCGATATCTATATTTCCAGAATGGAAAAGATCACCTCGGGACGCGGGGGCAAGGTTTCCGGGCTGACCTTCTGCATACAGCATAACAAAGCGTATCACGCAAGGCACGATGTGGTGAAGCCGGGTTCTGCGCAGACGCAGACACGGACGGAAACGAACGGAAAAGTGCTTTCCGAGGCGGAAATGGATGACCTTATTGACGAGCTGCGTGAGATCATCAAAGAGCCCGTGAAGACGAAGGACTTAAAAGCGCTGGCAAAAGCGTCCGGCTATGATCCTGAGCGGGTCAGGGCCGCATATGCCGCAGCGGAGGATTATCCCAAAGAGATCAGCAATCTGGTGGCCTTTCTGCTGAAGGCGATGCAGGAGAATTATACTGTTCCCGTGAAGAAAAAGCCGTCGGCGCAGGGAAAAAGGAATTCTTTCCGGGATTATCCGCAGACGCAATATGATTTTGATGAGATCAGCGCGCTGATCTCCAATCACTGAGGCCGGAATGCCGGCCCTTAGAGGCCCGGAGAGGGCGATGCAGTTCATCGCCTGATCCGGGAGGGTCTCTGCTTCTTTCTGCTATTCTTCTTTTCGGCTATTCTTCTTTTTTTATGTTTCTCTTGTCAAATCATCACAATTTATGTATACTTTTTAATGGTTTTTTGTCTACTATAAATCATAGCCAAAAAGGACAAACAAATGAATAACAATCAGATCTATCCATTTGAGCGCAATCGGTATTATGCAGGGAAAATGCTGACCAGTGCGGATTTTCAGGCAGAGCAGACTTATTTCAATAATAAGCGGCGCTTTTTGAACAACCTGATGTACGGCACCGGCATCGCATGCGGGCTGGGCGTCGTCAGCCTGGACGACCTTTCCATTCTGGTGGAGAGCGGCGTGGCCTTCGATGGAATGGGCAGGGAGATCGTAGTGGAAAGTGCCGTGGTCAAAAAGCTTTCCGTGCTGGATGGCTTTGACAGGCTCAGATCGGATGTGGCTGAGCTTTGTCTGAAATATCACGAAAAGGAAGCCCATACGGTGTATTCCGTGAGTCATTCGGATTCCGATAAGGAATATGAATACAACCGGATCAGCGAGGGTTATGACCTGTTTCTTGTGGATAAGGATGAGCTTCCGCAGGAATTCTCGATGGCCACGGATTTCTTTACCAAGGGCACGCTCTTAAGAAACAGTGATTTCCTCGTGGAATTCATTATGCCGGCCAATGTGAGCAAGGGCAGGAATGCGAAGGCGATCCTGCAGGTGCAGCGAAAATCGGATGGCGATAAACGCCTGACTTATCATGCCCTGCTGCAGATCCCGGCCTTTCTGACGCCGGAGGGAACGCATGAGCTGGAGCTTTCCATCAATGACCTTTCCCTGAAGCAGGGGGAGACGGCGGTTTTTCCCTACTGGATGAAGGTGCAGGATGTGCCGGGGCTGGAAGCAAGCATCATTTTAAAGAGCAATTCCGCGCGGGCCTATGTGAACGAAGAGGCGATCCAGGTGCCTGGGAATTTTACGATGACGGTGCTTTTGTCAGACCTTACGCCCCGCCAGATCGTGACGCAGGAGATCGGGAAGCTGAATCTGGAGATGAAGGGGATCGGCAGCCAGGGGGATTTTGTCCGGCTGGCGGAGATCCGCCTGATGCGCACGGACAGTGCGTACATCATCGAAAGCCTGCAGGAATCCGGGATCAAGCGTTATATGACGCTTCCCTCCCAGGCGGATCTTCATGACGAATATCTGGAGTATTTCGAAAAGGAGATCGACCTTTCGCCTGCCGGTGTCCAGGTGGTAAAGACCGATGCGGAGGAAGGGGAAAACAAGCTGCTGGGCACGATCCCCGAGGTGGCCACCGGCACGCTTGAGGTTCCGCTGGGAGAAAACGGCAGAAAAGGATCGGTTTTCTATTCCGGGGAGATCATGCATGGCCTGGGCAAGGGGAATGTGTATGTTTCCGTCGGATATGAATATACAAAGGAGGACGGAAGCGTCGGCGAGGTGACGAAGAACACGATTTACGGCAATCCGGATCTTTTCGCACAGGATCAGAAGGTGGTTGTGAATATGGACACGGCCGTCCGTGTCTTAAACGACAAGGGCAGCTTTGTGGTGGCGGTGAGGCTTCTGGACAATGTGGACTTTCTGGTCTTAAGCTTCAGATGGGTGGCGATCCGTTTCCCGGCCGGCAACGACCTGGGAATGCTGGAGGATTATACCGGCAAGAGCATTTCCGCAGACACGCCCACCGTGGTCATGGGGACAAAGGAGACCTATTACTTCAGCGTCTCCTACAACAATATGCCGCCGTGCAGCATCACCTACGAGCTCACGGAAAACAACTCCGGCGAGATCTCGTCCGACGGCATTTACACCGCGCCGGCGAGAGAGGGCGTGTACGAGATCCGCATTTACTGCACGGATATGCCGGTGATCTGCACTTATGCCTATGCGATTGTCAAGAAAAAGGGCTTAGAGAAGAACGATGAATCTGAATAGGATTCAGCTGGTTAAAAAAAATGAGGTAAACGAGGTGACCGTATGCAGGGACATGGAGGATTCCTCCGGTGCCCTGTATTCGGTCGTTGAGGTGCATGACCATGAGGTGGTCAGGAAGTTCTTAAGCATCTATCGGGAGACAGGTGATCCCGATGAATCCGATATGACGGTGATGCATAAGGACGGCGTGTTCTGCGTGGTCTTTCCCTATGTGAAGGAGCGTCCGCTTTCGGCCTTTTACAGGGGGGATTCCGTTTCCTTAAATGAATGCGAGGAGATCTGCATCAACACGATCCTGGCCTGCATGACGGCAAAGCTCCCATGGCCGATCCTCTATCTGGTGCTGGCGCAGGGGCAGGTGCATCTTTCCAGGGATAACAATGTATACCTTGGCTATGAAGTGGATCTGGCGGATCTGGATATCCGGAGAAACGAGCATGACTGCACCGTTCAGTGCGCCAGGCTGATCCTTGGGCTGCTGGAGTCCAAGTCCTCCGAGAAGGCGATGAGCTTTCTGCTGCTGCAGAAAAAGATCAGCAAAAGCTCCTATCGGCGGTTCACGGAATTATATAAGGATGTCCGGATCGCCGCCTCGCCAAAGCAAAAAAAGGGAATCTGGAACAGGATCAAGGCCTGGTATTACCGGAATAAGGATACTATGTTCCGGATCCTTTTAGTGATCTCCGTGATCCTGATGGGCATTGCGCTTGTTTCCATTCTGACGCAGCTTATTTTTGGAGATGTGCCGTGGCTTCGCTTTTTCATCCGGAGCTTTGAGCATATCGGGACGGAGAGCCTGCTGCAGTAATCAACGAAAGAAATACGGGAACGATTGATGAAAAGACTTGTTTGGCTTATCTATGTCATATGGATCCTGTTTGTGGGCGTGGTCTCCTTTTTACTCATTGAGGCGCTGTCCGTCCCGCAGGAGTTCACTTTTTTTAATGACTATCTGCTCCATGGCGGAATGTACTATATTTCGGACAATGACCAGGATGAGGGAATCCTTTACTCGGTTTCTCTTGAGGGCGAGGTGCATCAGCTTTTCCTGACCAGGGAGCATGAGAATCTGGCGCATCATAATATCATTCATCTGGATTACCGGGAAGGAGGAAATCCAGGTCCCGCAGCGCTGTTATCCTTTAATACAACTGAGCAGGGGGTACCGATCGTCGTCTATCAGGTGCTTCAGTTTGACGACAACCTGTATCCGATTTTGCTTTCCGGTCCGATCAGGATCGATTCGGGGCTTAAGGTCAGCGGGTTTTCCATCGATGCGGAGGATCTTTATATTACCGCGCTTTCCGAGGATGGACAGGAGGTGTTCGGCTATCGCGCAGACGCTACGGAGCTCAAGGATTATTACGATATAGAAAAGCCAAAGGATGCTTCGCAGCAGGGTGAGGAGGAGACGGCCTTTATCGAGCCGGAGCTCATTGTCAATATGCGCGCGGACGCAGACCGGTATTACGCCCAGGCAAGATACGCGGAATCCGAGCTTTATCTGCGGACAGACGCGGATGACCCCCCTAAAGTGTTCACGGTTCCCGAGGATGTGAAGAAGATCAGCCTGAGCAGACAGATGACCTTCGGACAGAAGGCCAGGCTGGCGGGTATATCGCTCGTCGGCATTTTCGCGTTTATGCTCTTTGGCTCTCTTTTCATTGCGGCGATCCGCTTTCTTTGCTCGGATCATAACCGGCTTATTTATGAGATCTTCGTGTTTGAATCCCTGATGCTTGTGCTGATGGTGATCTTTATCCTGTTTGTTTCCTTCCAGCGGTCGTTATTTATCGTAGAAGGGGTGGGCGATACAGCCAAGAATACCTTAAGCAGCATTTTTATCGATCTGGATACCTTTTATGAAGGCGAGCTGGACACAAATGATTTTTATAACCAGCAGATTTACCATACGCTGCAGAAAGCGATGTCGATGCGCCTTTCCATGAATTCAGGCACGGGGGCGCAGGAAATTGCGCTGGTGAATGCGGAGACTGGCGAGGTGATCATCTCCGCATCCGGCAGGAATAATCAGACGATCACGGATCTGTACGGGGAGCAGTTCATGGATAAGATCGTTGAAGCCAGGACAAGAGGAGGCTTCAGCACCGCGATCATTCCGATGCAGCGGGTGAATTATTCCCTGTATATGCTGCCGCTTAACCCCTGGCATCTGGAAAATCATGTCATGATCCTGGTGGATAATCATCTGGGCTCTGTGAATCTCTTTTCCAGCATGCGGGAAATGTTTATCGCAGCGCTTGGAACCTTCCTGATCGGCAGTGTGCTGGGCTGCATTTTCCTCTTCGCCCAGCAGCATGATCTGCGTGAGCTGGCGGAAGCGTTAAAGAAACAGGCAATGGGCAGGACGGATATTAAGAAGCCGAAGCTCCGCGGGGTGGAGTGCAAGTCGATGTGGAACAGCGTCAGCGAGTTTCAGAAAAACATCCTTGCGCTGAACCGTACGAAAATGCTGACTTTTGAGGCGTATTTCCGCTTCGCCCCGAAAAATATTGAGCAGATCCTGCAAAAGGATTCCATCCTGGATGTCTATCGCGGGGATATCCGGGAAATGGAAGGAACGATGGCGCTGTTTGTCAATCCGGGTATCCGCAGCGGCAGTTCCGCCGATCTGGAGGTGCAGAACCGCTATTTCAGCTTTCTGGAAAAGAGCATGGAGGCGCAGAACGGCATTCTGATCTCGGCGTCCAATGATCTTTCCCTGATCAAGGTGCTGTTCATGCAGGAATGCGATCATACCGTTTCCTTCGGACGCGATCTTTTAACCTCGATCGCCACGGGGGAGGAGATCATGCTGGGCTTTTCCGTTTTTCTGCATTATGTCCCCCTGACCTACGGCATCGCCGGCACGGATAAGCAGAGCTTTGTCTTCACCAGCGCGCCCGAGGCGGATCTGCTGGAGCGGTATTCCTCCTGGCTGGCTTCCCTGAACCTGGGTCTTGTGATCTCTGAGACAGTGATGAACAGAGAAGAATCTATCGGGATGCTGCGCCATATCGGCTTTATCAAGGATGGCGAGAGGAAGCTCAGGCTGTATGAGGTGCTGGATGCGTGCACCGCAAAGATCCGACTGGCTAAGATCGATACGATGGGCGAGTTTGAGGAGGCGCTGAGGCTGTTTTACAGTAAGGACTATTATTACGCCCGGAATGTGTTTATGAATGTATTGAAAAAGCTGCCTGAGGATGGCCTTTCCAGGTGGTATCTGTTTGAATGTGAGCGTTATCTGAATTCCGATCCGGAGCCCGAATATGAAGGAGAGTTCCTGATGCGATGATCGTTTCCGGGCAGGGAAGCCGGTACGGGAAGCGACAGGTCCCGGCGCCGCGTGAGCTGCTGATCGCAGTCTCCCCGTTCATGGATATGCCGGGGGAAAATCGTATATCAGGATAGAACAGACGATGGGAAATAATATTTTCGATATTATCATCAACGGAATACGGATGCGGTTCATGCCGCTGCTCAACCGGCTGCGCATGATCTTCTCCCCGACCTATTTCAGGACCAATGTCCTGGCGGTCATCCGGAACTTTTTCTCGAAGCTTTTTAATGTAAAGCCAAGGAATAAGGATGATTATTACGAGATCTTCGGATGGCTTGTCAGCAAGCGTCTGGCCTTTGCCGTCGTGGTCGTGATCGGGGTGGTGAGCCTGTTTTTCCTGATCAACATGCGGTCTGTCCTTTTCCCGTCGTCCGAGGTGAATAACATTAAGACCTATCATTATAATTCTTTCCTCCTGAAGTTCGCCAAGGGGAAGGTACGGATTACGGGGCAGAGCGGTTATCTGGCCTACGAGGGAGAAGTGTCGGACGGCTTCTGCTCCGGACAGGGGACATTGTTCAGCCCCTCAAAAAGAGTGGTGTATCAGGGCAGCTTTGACAAGAGCATGTATGAAGGGGCGGGACAGGCGTATTATCCCGAGGGTTCCCTGAAATACAACGGCGGCTTTCATGAAAATCTCTACTCGGGGACAGGAAAGCTGTACCGGGAGTCCGGCTCCATGGAATATGAAGGGGAGTTTTCCCTGGGCATGAAGGAGGGCGCGGGGGTTTTGTATGATACAGGGCAGAACCCGCTCTTTACCGGGCAGTTTACGCAGAACGATATCCGCTACAGCGCGCTTTTGGGGAAGCGTCCGGAGGAGGTCGCCACGGCGTATACGGGGGAAACGGTGATGTACCATTCTGCGGATGAACGGATCCGGCTGATGGAAGACATCCGCGCAATGACACTCGAGCAGAATGATGCGGATTCCGTGGATAATGAGCAGTACCATGTGGGTGCAGTGTTTGTGCTCAGGAATTATATCCGGCATGGGGGCACCTCCTACGGGACATTCTCAGAGCTTGAGGAGGTCTTTGGCGAGCCGATCTATTCCGGACGCTCCAGAGCGACGCTGGGCGAGGTGATCGCGATCAATTATCTCAATGGCATTGCAGACGGGCAGGTCGTTTACGGCTACGCGGATCTGCAGACAGACCGTATGTTTACTGAATATGAAGAAGTGCAGTCCTATGATACGGAGTACGAGCTGTTTCTGCACTCCTACCGGCTGGACAGCCTGATCTATACCTTTGTGGGCCGTGAAGGCACGGATACCTTTGATTTCTACTATGTTATCGGAGACAGCAGTGAGGATCTGACCGCATGAAAAGGAGAGGCCTGGGAAAAACAGCATATCGCTTTACCGCCCTTTTGCTGGCTGCGTCTGTCTGCGCCACAGCGTTTGGCGGGATGCTTCCGGCTGGAAAGGCGCACGAGGCAAGGAACCTGAACCTTGCCTCCGCAAAGTCCATTGCGATCGCAAACAGCGAGGAGATCGAGACGCTGGAGATGAGCGTGGAGGCGAAGAACGCGGCAAAGCAGTCCGCCGTGCGTTCCTTAAAGGAGAGAGAGCGGAATATGAAGACCTTCCGGTGGTCTCCGCTGCTTTCCTTTAAGTTTCCCACCAAGCCCAATGAGTCCGAGGCCTTTGATTTCGCGTTTAAACCTCAGCAGCTCCAGACAGAGATCAGGGAGATCGAGCATAAGGTGCTGGATAAACGGCTGGAGATCCAGGAAAAGGTCAGCAAAAGTTTTGTCGTCATCACGGAGGAGCAGAATCTCATCGCTTATAATGAAAGGCGCCTGGAGAAGCTGCAGGATCTGGTAAGAAAGCTGCCCGCGCAGATCACATTGGGGAGAGCAAAGCAGAACGATCTGGACAAGGCGAACACGCAGCTTTCCACTGTGGAATCGGCGATCGCCACATCAAAGAGCAAGGTGGAGAGCGAAAAGAAGAGACTTTCCCAGACATTGGGGATCGATGTGTCCCAGGGCTATAGTTTTGAGGATCCTTTTGTCAACTCCACGATGAAGCGCTCAGCGATTCCCTCACTGGTGGAATATACCCTTGCGAGAGATCAGAGCTATTATGAGGCCAGCCAGGAGGAGGCGCTGAACATGCTTGCCCTCCAGGTGAATTATAATCTGATCCAGTCGAAATACCGCTCCCACATCGGCATGATCTCCGGTTATATCCAGCAGTCCATGGATGGGGGAAAGGTGAGCAAGAAGCAGTTCAAAAAGGATTATGACCGGTTTCTGGATGTGATCGATTCCAAATGGCGGGGAAAATTCTGGATCCTCTTTATCAGCTTCCCGAAGGAATGGGTAAAGGGCGCGCTGGACGGCATCCGCTATGTGCAGGATGATCCCTATATCCTTTATCAGGCGGCGCTGGATTATTCCACCTCCCTTTCCGAGAAGAATAATGTGGAGAGAGA
>CAMOOZ010000047.1 GCA_946621895.1 uncultured Lachnospiraceae bacterium
GCCACGCCGCTGAAGGATGTGAGCGTGGAGAGCCACGACGGGGACGTGATCGCCGTCATCGGTCCCTCCGGCACGGGCAAGAGCACGCTGCTCAGGTGCATCAACCAGCTGGAAAAGCCCACCTCGGGCCGGGTGTGGCTGGACGATGTGGAAATAACTGACAAAAAGTGCGATATCAGCAAAGTGCGCCAGAAGATGGGCATGGTGTTTCAGAGCTTTAACCTCTTCGGGCATAAGACCGTGATCGAAAACATCATGCTGGCCCCGGTGGACCTTTTAGGCAAGTCCAGACAGGAGGCCTATGACACGGGCATGCAGCTTTTGCGCACGGTGGGACTTGCGCAGAAGGCCTTTAATTACCCGGATGAGCTTTCCGGCGGGCAAAAGCAGCGCATCGCGATTGCCCGGACCTTAGCCATGGATCCGGATGTGATCCTTCTGGATGAGCCCACAAGCGCCCTTGATCCCACGATGGTGGGCGAGGTGCAGGCCGTCATCAGGGAGCTGGCAAAGACCGGCAAGACGATGATGATCGTCACGCACGAAATGAACTTTGCCAGGGCGATCTCCAACCGCATATTCTATATGGATGAGGGGGGCATCTATGAGGACGGTTCTCCGGAGCAGATCTTTGTCCATCCGCAGCGCGAGAATACCCGCCGCTTCGTGCGCAGGCTTCTGGTGCTGGAGCTGAATATAGAGAGCAAAGACTATGACTTTCTGGGCATGGCCGGGGAGATCAGGGCGTGGTCCGAGAAGAATCAGATCGCGCCGAAGCTGGTCAACCGGATCCAGCTTGTGTTTGAGGAGGTTATGGGGATTTTGCTTCCGGCGCTGGAAAGGCCGAATATTCAGGCGGCGTGTGAATATTCCGAACAGACAGAGCAGGTGGAGTGGACCTTTGCCTATGGTGGCCCGCGCCTTGATGCCACCGCCTTCGGCGACGATATTGTCCTTTCGCTGCTTCGCGGCGTTACGGAAAAAGAGGAATATAACTTTGACGACAGCGAGGAGCGCGGCAACCGGCTGACGCTCACCGTAAAGCGGCTGTGATGCCGTGAATGGAAACGGACTGCTTTGAAACAGGCAAACGACGCTGCAGATGATGGAATGGAGAGAAAATGGACACAAGACAATTGATGCAAAAACAAAAGAAGCTTCGTGAGGATCCCAACATCAGGATGGATGTGATCCTTTCCTCAGAGGTTCGGACGGCCTTTGACTTAAGGAATAAAAAAGGCGGGAAATTCGACGAACGCTATAATCTGGGGCAGACCCGGAAGGAGGCTGACGAGATCAGGACCATGCTGAATGACCTGAAGCTCGGGAAGTTCAGGCTCTCCCCGCTGGAAACGGAGAGAGAAAGGCTGAGGCTCAGGGCGATCCAGGGGAGAAATTACTCCCATCTGCTGGTCAATGACCATCAAAGATCAAGCGATTCGCCTGAAATGACAGCGGTGAAGCTTGCCGTGACCAATCTGGAGAAGGTGCTCACCCGCCGGCATCAAAATCCTTTGAACAGTGAAAATATCGAGCACATCGCGAGCATGTACCGGCAGGCCATGATCGCCTGCAAATCCTATTGCAAAGCGAAAAATCCCTGGACCAGAGCGGGGAAGATCCGCAAGGCCAATGTGCAGTCTACGCTTAAGCGGCTGATGCGGGAAGCCGACTCCCTGGAGCTGGGCCGGAGGGCCCTTCAGAAGGATCCGGAGGGCGCAAAGACCGTGAATAGCGGCATGGAGCTTCTCTCCTTTGGCGCGATCACGCAGATC
Organism: uncultured Lachnospiraceae bacterium; assembly: GCA_946621895.1. The sequence goes on from CAMOOZ010000047.1 coordinate 1,776, forward strand.
GCCGAGCGCTTTAAGGACAAAAGAAGATACCAGGTCAAAAAGGACGACGCCGCGGCAGCCAGGACAGCGGTCAGGGCTGAGCAGGAGCAGGCGCTGAAGGAAGCAAATCCCATGGAAGCGCTGCCGAAGGAGCTTAAGGGCATCGCAAGATTTTTAAACGACGGAGGCGCCCCCAGCGCGCAGATCAAAAACATGAAAAAGCCGACGGCAGCGGAAAAGAAGCTGATGTCGGAGCTTGTGGAGGGAAAAAATGCCCTGATCCGTCTGAATGAGGGAGAGATCGGGGCAAAGACCATCACGATCGGGGATCATTTTGTCCGTTTTGTCCAGGATGGCCAGGGGCGGCTGGAAATGCAGGCCGCAGGGCTTAAAGTCCCGATCCTTCATACCGCGGAGAATCTGGCTGCGGATATCTCCCGGGATGTGATCCTGCACCATGAGCTTTACGGGGACAGTGCTGTCCGGCAGGTCATGGCTGAGCAGAAGGATGACCTGAAGGAGATGACCCTCGCCGAGCTGATCAATACCAGGGAATACGCGGCGCATATCCTGACCAGGCAGGTGGGCGTTGAGAAAAGCCTGCTGAACAATATTCCCGTGGATACCTTAAAGGAGATGGCTCTCGCCGCCCTGGATAAGCGGGAGGATCTTACCAGGCTGAAAGAGCGGATCGATTCTGTCGTCAAAACCTTTAACGAGTCCCAGAAGGAAGGCACAGTCAATACGGTTCTGAATCTGGAAATGCAGAAGGTGGGCTTAAAGGCGGACGGCGTTATCCTTGAGTTGAAGAAAAAGGAAGAGGAAAGCGGATGGGAGGAGAAGGAGGAGCAGGTTAGGAAGCTTTTTGCGGATATGATCTTCACGGAAGATTCGCTTTCGGCCGACGAGCTGCAGTATAAGCCCGGCGAACGGATGAAGAAGGTCCTTACGGATAATCTTGATGGGCTGGCGTGGATCGTCAGCGATCAGTTCCGGAAGGACAAGGATAAGACCAAAGGGCTTGTGGAGAGCATGTTTGATTCTCTTCCCCTCTTTGCGCTGGAGGAGAAAAAGGAAGGCGAAAAGGAGGACGAAAAGGGCGTCGGAAAGCTGAAGGAGGCGCTTGCCGGCATGCTCGAAACCCTTCGGGACAAGATCACCGAAGAGGTGAAAAAGCAGGTGGAAAAGCGCGCGAAAGAGGAGAACAAGGATGAGGCTGCACAAAAGGCGGACGAAGAGAAGGCCCTGAAAAAGCTTAAGGGCAAAAGCTCCGTCAAGCTGATGCTCCGGGGCGTGATCAATAAGCTGAGCCCGGAGCAGATGGAAGATCTGGCAGGCCTTGAACAATCCATCGACAAAACCGTCTCGGAAAACATGGATGCGATCCAGAACAGGTTTAACGGATATGTGGATAAGCTCTTCAATCCAACGGAGGAGAAGAAGATAGACGGGGAGAAGGCAGAGCAAAAGCAGGAGCAAAAGGCGGAGGAAAAGCAGGAGCAAAAGGCAGAGCAAAAGCAGGAGCAAAAGGCAGAGCAAAAGCAGGAAGAAAAGAAAGAGGAAAAGAAGGAAGAAGCGCCGGATCCGTTGGCGGAGTACCAGACTGCGCGCAATCAGATGGATCAGGCTGAGGATGCGCTCAAAAAGTTTCAGACGAATGTGGGGAACTGTGAGGAGCAGATAAAGAAGCTGAAGATGGACATCAAAACGGATCAAAAGCTCCTGAAATCCCTGAATGAGGGGAAGGAAAAGACAGATGTGCTGGACAGGCTGAAGAGGAACACGAAGAGCATCTCCCTTCTGGAGAAGGATCTGCTGACGAACAGGGAGTTAGTGAGCGCGAAGCTGGAGACGATTAAAGTGCTTAAGGTCTCCCTTCAGGAGAAAAAGCAGGCCGCGGAGGCTGAGGAGAAAGCCAGAAAGCAGCAGCGCATTAACGCTATTCATGAGCGCATGCGGCTCCGCAAACAAAAACTCGAAAATGACAATGATTACAAGAACATGCAGACGATAATAAAGAATTCTAAGGATCTGCTGAAGAAGGATTATAAGAGCCTGAGTGATAATGAAAAAGCTGCATACAATAGCGCCGGAGTTATAATTGCGGACATGGAGAAGCGGATGAAAGAACAAGCACAGATGCTTAAGAAGAAGTCCGTGGAGGAGCTGGATAAGATCCTGCAGGAGTCTGCGAAGGGGAATAAGGGGCAGGGCCTTTTTGTCCGGAATGTCTTAAAGACCTACTTTAAAAGCATGCCCGTCCAGGATCAGCGCTCCATGCTGGCCGGGGCACTGCGAAACTGCAAAAAGATGCCTGCGGCCGGGCAGGAGCAGCAGCGCAAA
>CAMOOZ010000048.1 GCA_946621895.1 uncultured Lachnospiraceae bacterium
GATCAGCAGAATGATCAGATGAACCTCCGGCGAATTACGCTTGACGGACTTGGCCACCTCTTTTAAAAGCGTCGTCTTTCCGGCTTTGGGCGGGGAAACGATCATGCCTCTCTGGCCCTTTCCCACAGGGCAGATCAGATCCATGATCCGCATTGCAAGGGAGCTTCCGGCACCCTCAAGCGTCAGCTGCTCGTCCGGGAAGATGGGCGTCATATCCTCGAAATTATAACGGTTTACCGCATCCTCCAGCGGCAGATCGTTGATCCGTTTCACATAGAGCAGAGCGGAGAAGCGCTCTCCGGCGGTCTTGATCCGGGTGTTCCCTTCCACGATATCGCCGGTCTTTAAATTAAAACGCCTGATCTGTCCCGGCGCCCCATATACATCGTTTTCCCCGGGCAGATAGTTCTCGCTGCGGATGAAGCCGTAGCCGTCCGGCATGACCTCCAGGATCCCGCGGGCAGTCTCGCCGCTGTCCAGCTCCTTATGGGTTTTTTCCGGATCCTTTCCTTCCCGGGGCTTTTCCCGGTAGGAGGATTCCCTGCCGGGCAGCTCCCTGGGGGCAGCTTCCCGCTGGGGAGGCTCCTTTGCGGCGGCTTCCGGAACGGGCACGGCGGAAGGCTCTTTGGACCGCTTCTCCTCCTCCGCATCCAGCTTAAGCATTTCATCGATCAAAGCGCCCTTTCGCATGGCGCTGATACCGGAGAGACCCCTCGCCTTCGCGATCTCTCTTAAATCCATTAACGCAAGTGTTTCGTATTGCTCTCTCAGCATAAATTACCTCTCAACAGGGAGAAAAATTCACGACCGTAAAAGATTTGTTATGGTATGAAAAACGACATGTTTCACCCAGACGACCCTATTATACCCAGACCGGGGCTTTGGCGCAAGAGGAAAAATCAAAGAAAATTACAAAATCACAAAACGGCATGGTGAGGGAAGAGGATCGCAGGATAAAGCCGGGGGGCGCCTTTCAGCACCCCCCGCACCGGATCATTTTTTATTGCTCTTTCTCCAGATGTTCATCTTTTCCGCTTCCCTGATCAGCTGATCCCGGAAATCCGGATGGGCGATGGAGATCAGCGCCTCTGCTCTTTCCCAGGTGGATTTGCCCTTCAGGCAGACGATGCCGTATTCCGTGACCACATTCATCACATTGGCCCTGGTGTCCGTGACGATGGAGCCGGGAGCAAGGGTGGGCAGGATGCGGCTGGCAAGCGTTCCGTCCTTCTGCTTAAAGGTGGAGGACATGCAGACAAAGCTCTTGCCCCCTTTGGAGAGATGGGCGCCCATCACGAAATCCAGCTGTCCGCCGGCGCCGGAAATCTGGCGTGTTCCCGCGCTTTCCGCGTTTACCTGGCCGAAGAGGTCGATGTTCACCGCGTTGTTGATGGAGATGAAATTATCGATGGAGCGGATCACTTCGATGTCATTGGTATAATCCACGGGAGCGCTCATCACCTGCGGATTGTCGTTCACAAAATCATACAGCTTCTTCGTCCCGGCGCCGAAGGCGAAGGCCTGGCGGAAGCGGTCGATGCTCTTTTTCGCTCCGGTGATCTTGCCTGCGTTATAGATATCCACGAACGCGTCCACATACATTTCCGTGTGCACGCCGAGGTCCTTTAAGTCGGATTTCGCGATCAGCTGGCCCACGGTGTTCGGCATACCGCCGATTCCCAGCTGCAGGCAGGCGCCGTTCGGGATCTCCTTCACGATCAGCTCCGCCACCTTTGTGTCCACCTCGGTGGGCTCGCCGGCAGAGGGGATCTCACCAAGAGGCGGATTGTCTCCCTCCACGATCATGTTGACCTTGGAGATATGAATCCCCTCTTCATAGCCGCCGAGGCAGCGGGGCACATTTTCGTTTACCTCCACGATGATCTTCTTTGCCTTCTCACAGGCGGCCATCAGATGGGAGGCGGAGGGGCCGAAATTAAAATAACCGTGCTCGTCCATCGGCGCCACCTGTGTCATAAAGACATCCACCCGGTCGATATTCTGACGGTAATAGCGGGGAAGCTCGGAATAACGGACCGGGGCATAAAAGGCAAAGCCCCGCTGCGCAAGCTTTCTTTCATAGCCGCTCATATGCCAGGAATTCCAGATGAAATGCTTCGGGTCCGCCCCTTCGCTTTCAAAGACGGCCAGGGGCTTGGTCAGGATGCCGCCCCGCAGCACGACGCCCTCCAGCTCCTCCATCCGTTCGGCCAGCGCCTTGTCCAGCGCCTCGGGAGTGGTGACGCACCAGCCGTAGTCCACGAAATCACCGGATTTGATCGTCTTTACAGCCCTTTTCGCGGTAACCTTTTTTCTTTTGTACTCTTCCGTATACCCCATGTTTTCCTCCATTTCCATGTTGTCTGTTTGTGCCGATGGTTCATTATAGCCCGTATTCGCGTTTTTTTCCACAAAAAAGGTGGAACATGATTTTTTCAGTGGCATTTTCTTCATTTCGCCGTATAATAAACTGTGAAGCAGATAATCTGCTTGCCCCGGAGGAATCATTTCTTCCCGGTTTCCGAGCAGAAGCTGAAAGAGAAAAGGAGAAATAAGGAATGGCAGAACAAAAGAAGATACGCGCACAGAAATTAGAGGAAACCATTCTGGACCAGGTGGCGGGGGGCTTTATCCAGACCATCCCGGGTGCTTCCTTCGGGGAGATCATCAGATGCCCGCAGTGCGGAAATGATGATCAGGCGCAGTTTTTCTGCGATGGCGATATCTTGGCGAATGTCGGAAAGGATCTTTATACCTGCGCCAATTGCGGCAAGATGTTTGCCGTGGCCACGGGCTTCGGCACCACGGATATCATCAACTGACAGGCGCCCCGCCTTCCGGGAGAGAGGGCCTTGCCATCATAGAGTAATTCGTGTAGTAGATCACATAGCCGGGAGGGCCTCCGCCCCCCGGCTTTTTTACATTCTTTTTTAAGGTGTAATCGATCTCCACCTTTTCCTGATCCCGTCCCGCGCTGAAATAGGCCGCCACGCCAGCCGCCTCTTCAAACACCCGGTCCGGGACCTCTTTTCCGCCCGTTTTTAAGAGCACATGGGAGCCGGGATATTTTTTGGAGTGAAACCACCAGTCATTCCCTTCCCCGAGCTTAAAGGTCACCTCTTCATTCTGGAGATTGTTCTTTCCGACATAGAGATCGAAACCCTCCGTCGTGGTCAGATGCAGGGGCTTTGCTTTGGCCCTGGCCTCTTTTTTCCGGCTGCCGCCCCTGTCCCGGATATAGCCGGTCTGGATCAGCTCCTGTTTGACCTGGGCCAGCTCCTCTTCGGACTCTGCCATGGACAGAAACTGCGCCACCGAGCTTAAATGGTCGATCTCTTTTTTTACCTCAGCCGTCAGCTTTTCCAGTGCTTCCCCGGTCCGCTTGAGCTTTTCGTAGCGGGCATAGTACTTCGCGGCGTTTTCCATCGGCGTAAGCTCCGGATCCAGCGGAATTTTCACCTCTTTATCCGTGTGATAGTCAATACAGGAAAACTCTTTCGCCTTGGGAGGGATTTCATAGCCGTATACATGAAGCAGCTCTCCCCGGAGCCGGTATTTATCCTTTTTTTCCGTATCCTTCAGCTGCGCCAGCTGGAGATCGTACTTTTTCACATTCCGTTCCAGCGCAAGGCTCACGATATGCCTCAGATCCGCGGATTTCTGCCGGATCCGGTCGGCGCGCTCCCGGCCGCGGTAATAGGCCTGGAGGAGAGCGGAAAGATCAGTGAAGACCTTGACCTGATCTTTGCCATAATGAGAGAGTCTGAAAACGGAAAATTCCCTGGGAACATGATGTTCATAGTAGATCGCAGGGGAGAACTCTCCCTTACTGACAAGGTTTAACAGATCGGCAAGCGCCCGGTAAAGCGCTTTTGCCTGCTCTTTGCTGAGAGAACCGCAGGGGAGATCCGCATCCGTCCCGGCGGAATGGCAAAGCTCCAGGGCAGCGGTGGGGGAAATGCCGGTAAAGGCGTCCACAAGGCCCTGCTTTGCCGTGACCTTCGGGGGAAGCGCCTGCAGCATATCCAAAAACTCTTCCCCGGAGACAGGGTTTAACAGAAGATCCCGTTTGCTCCGGGTATTGGGCAGAAAATAATTTCTGCCGGGGAGCACCTCCCGGATGGAGCTGATCCCTGCGCCGATGTGCTTGATCCCGTCCAGGATCATGCCCTTTTCATCCGTAAGGATCAGATTGCTGTGCTTTCCCATCAGCTCAAAGATCAGCAGCTTTTCCCCGGGAGCTCCCATTTCATCCAGATGAGAGACGCGGATATGCAGCACCCGCTCAAGGCCGGGCTGTGTGATCGCAAGGATCCGCCCGCCCTGCAGATATTTCCGCAGCACCATGCAGAAATTGGGTGCTGAGGCAGGGGCAGGCCTGTTTTCCCCGGTCAGATAGATCAGGGGAAGGGAGGCGTTTGCCCGGATGAGCAGCCGGTGGTTTCCATTGTCCGAATGGATCTGCAGAAGGATTTCGTCCTCCTCGGGTTGGATGATCCGGGAGATCCGGCCGCCGGAAAGCGCGTTATTCAGTTCTTTGGCCATACAGGCCATCGTGATCCCATCAAATGCCATAAAACCGTATCCCTTCCGTTTCCTTTCGGCCTCCGCATTATTGCCGCTGCTTTTCCGCAAAAGTGAATATAGAGAGTTTAATGGAAGCAGGATCATATTTCAATATTGACACCATCTTTTTTCTTGTGGATAATTTCATTCAGGCGCTGGTTTGCCTGAATCGTTTCGTATCTTTCAGACTGCTTTCCGCACAGACATGCGGCAGGGAGTTGCCGCGTTTTGTGCTGTTTCTCCGACCCGTGGAAACGAATGCGGAAAAATCGGGGAAAGCAGAATGTCATTTTTGTAAGAGAAAGGGGGTAAACAAATTGCAGATCAGAGAGTTCAATTCCGTGCTGGTGGCAAATCGGGGGGAGATCGCCATCAGGGTCTTCAGGGCATGCTATGACCTGAATTTACACACAGTCGCTATTTATTCCAATGAAGACACGAACAGCCTGTTCCGCACGAGAGCAGATGAGGCTTACCTGATCGGGAAGAACAAGAGCCCGCTGGGGGCTTATCTGGATATCGATGAGATCATCGACCTGGCGAAAAAACGGAAATGCGACGCCATTCACCCGGGCTATGGTTTTTTATCCGAGAATGCCGATTTCGCGAAGGCCTGCGAGGAGGCCGGGATCACCTTTATCGGACCTGCCTCCGGCGTGCTGGCGAATATGGGGGATAAGCTGGCCGCCAAGGAGATCGCGATCCGCTGCGGCGTGCCGATCATTCCGGGCTGTGAAACGCCGCTTAAGGATAAGGAGGAAGCCGTAAGCAAGGCGGAGGAATTCGGTTATCCCGTGATCTTAAAGGCGGCGGCGGGCGGCGGTGGCCGCGGGATGCGCCGCTGCGACAATGAGCAGGAGTTAAAGACAGCCTTTGATCTCGTGAAGTCCGAGGCCAGGAAGGCCTTCGGGAATGACGATATCTTTATGGAGAAATTCCTGGTCAAGCCCAAGCATATCGAGGTGCAGATCCTGGCGGACAGCCATGGCAATGTCTATCATCTGGGGGAGCGGGACTGCTCGCTGCAGCGGCGCTATCAGAAGGTGGTGGAGTTCGCGCCGGCCTGGTCCGTGCCCGAGGCCACAAGGGAAGCGCTGCACGCGGACGCGGTGAAGATCGCGAAGGGCGTGGGCTATGTGAATGCGGGAACGGTGGAGTTCCTCGTGGACACGAAGACCGGCGCCCATTACTTTATCGAGATGAATCCCAGGATACAGGTGGAGCATACCGTCACGGAAATGGTCACGGGCATTGACCTGGTGCGGGCCCAGATTTTGGTGGCGGAGGGTTATCCGCTCTCCGATCCGCGGATCGGCTTAAACTGCCAGGAGGATCTGCGCGTAAACGGTTATGCGATCCAGTGCCGTGTGACCACCGAGGATCCCATGAACAATTTTGCCCCGGATTCCGGCAGGATCACGGCTTATCGGACGGGCGGCGGCTACGGCGTGCGCTTAGACGGCGGCAATGCCACCACCGGCACGATCATCTCGCCCTATTACGACTCTTTGCTGGTGAAGATCACCTGTCAGGACAACACCTTCAAGGGCGCCTGCTCCAAGGCTTCGAGGGCGATCAATGAGGTGCATATCCGCGGCGTGAAGACGAATATCCCGTTTATCACCAAGCTGTTAAATCATCCGCTGTTCATTTCCGGCCACTGTCACACGAAATTCATCGACGACACGCCGGAGCTCTTTGATATCGAGCTGAGCAAGGACAGGGCCACCAGGGTGCTGAAATATATCGCGAACATCCAGGTCTCCGAGCCGAACGCCGAGCGCCATCAGTACGACGCGCCGCGTTTCCCCGTGCCCTCGGGAAAACCCCTTACGGGATTAAAAACCATGCTGGATAAGGAAGGCCCCGAGGCGGTGAGCAAATGGGTGCTCGCGCAGAAAAAGCTCCTGATCACGGACACGACGATGCGGGATGCCCATCAGTCGCTGCTTTCCACGCGGATGCGCAGCAGGGATATGATCAAGGGCGCTGACGGCACGGCGGATATCCTCAGGGACTGCTTCTCCCTGGAAATGTGGGGGGGCGCCACCTTCGATGTGGCCTACCGTTTCCTCAGGGAATCCCCCTGGGAGCGGCTTGATATGCTGCGGGAAAAGATCCCGAACATCCTTTTCCAGATGCTGCTTCGCGGGGCGAACGCCGTGGGCTATACGAATTATCCGGACAATGTGATCCGGGAATTCGTGAAGGAAGCGGCGCGCAGCGGCATCGATGTGTTCCGCGTGTTCGATTCCTTAAACTGGCTCCCCGGCATGGAGATCGCCATGGACGAGGTCTTAAACCAAGGCAAGATCTGCGAGGGAACCGTCTGCTATACCGGCGATATCCTGAATCCGCAGAATGACAAATACACCTTGAGCTACTATGTGAACATGGCGAAGGAGCTGGAAAAGCGCGGGGCGCATATCCTGGCGATCAAGGACATGTCCGGCCTCTTAAAGCCCTACGCGGCGATGAAGCTGATCAGCACCTTAAAGCAGGAGATCGGCATTCCGATCCAGCTGCATACCCACGATACCACGGCAAACCAGGTGGCCACCTATCTGCTGGCGGCCGAGGCCGGCGTGGATATCGTGGACACGGCCATCTCCTCCCTTTCCTCGTTGACCTCCCAGCCCTCGATGAACGCCGTGGTGGCGGCGCTGCAGGGGCAGGAGAGAGACACCGGAATCGACCTTTCCGCGCTGCAGAAGCTTACGGATTACTGGGCGGATGTCAGGCTTCGCTATGAGAAATTCGATCACGGCTTAAAGAGCCCCGTCACGGATATCTATCAGTATGAGATCCCTGGCGGACAGTACACGAATCTGGAGCCCCAGGTGGCTTCTCTCGGCCTTGCGAACCGTTTTGCCGAGGTAAAGAAGATGTATGCCGTGGTCAACCAGATGCTGGGGGATATCGTGAAGGTGACTCCCTCCTCGAAAATGGTGGGGGATCTGGCGATCTTCATGGTGCAGAACGACCTGACGCCGGAGAATATCTGCGAGAAGGGGGAGACCTTAAGCTTCCCGGATTCCGTCGTGTCCTATTTCAAGGGCATGATGGGGCAGCCCGCCTGGGGCTTCCCGGAGGATCTGCAGAAGGTGGTCTTAAAGGGCGAGGAGCCCATCACCTGCAGGCCGGGCGAGCTGCTTGACCCCGTGGATTTCGACGCGGTGCGAAAGGAGATGCAGCGCTTTTTGCCGGATGAGCTCATTGATATGCGGGGAATGCTTTCCTACTGCCTCTATCCGAAGGTCTATGAGGACTACTGCCGGCATGACAAGGAATATGGCTATCTCATGCGCATGGGCTCCCATGTCTTCTTCAACGGCATGGCTCTTGGTGAGACGAACCAGATCAACATCGAGGACGGCAAGACCCTCGTGATCAAGTATCTTGGTCTCGGGGATGTGAACGAGGACGGCACCAGGGTGGTGCAGTTTGAGTTAAACGGGATGCGCAGGGATGTGAGCGTGCCGGATCCCAACGCGGTGACCAGCGTGAAGCCCATCGTCATGGCGGATCCCATGGACAAGAGCCAGATCGGCGCGCCGATCCCTGGCCTTATCACGAGGCTTGCCTGCAAGGTCGGGGACAAGGTGAAGGTAAACGACAATATCGCCGTGCTCGAGGCGATGAAGATGGAGACCTCTGTGGTGGCCTCCATGGACGGCGTGATCAAAGAGATCGCGGTGAAGGAAGGGGAAACGGTCAAGGCCGGCGAGCTGATGATCGTGATCGAGTAGGCGCAGGATCCGGCCGGCGATGTTTCAGGGACTGTGCAGAAATAAGCTGACATTCTTCGCCGTAAAAACCACGGCATAAGATTTTCTGCCTGTACGGTTGAAATGCTAAGGCTTTGCAACCGTACAGGCTTAAGGTTTTTGCGATAAAGAGAACAGGAAATTTATTTCGTGACATTTCCTTATGTTCTGGCCGTCTGGGAAAAGGATTTACCGAAAACGAATGAACATAAGCGTGTTTGCTTCAGTTGGGTGAGGAGGCTCAGATGAAAATACAGAGTGCTGCAGTGCTGGGCGCGGGTGCCGTGGGGGCATATCTCATTAACGCCCTGATGGACAAGCCGGGCGTTTCGCTTTGCGTGATCGCAAAGGATGAGCGGAAAAAGCGCCTTCAGGAGCAGGGGATTTTTGTAAACGGAAGGCAGCTGTTTCCGGTCATCAAAGCACCTGATGAGACTGCGGCTCCGGATGTCCTCTTTGTCACCCTGAAATACCAGAACCTGCGGGGGGCGCTGGAGGATATCCGTCAGGCTGTCGGCGCGGACACCATTGTCGTCAGCCTGATGAACGGCATTGATTCCGAGGAGATCATCGCCGAGGTGATCGGCATGGAGCATATCGTTCACTCCATGGTCCGGATCTCTTCCACCCGCGTGGGCAATGAGATCCGCTATCAGAATCCGGAGGGACACGGGGGCGTCTATATCGGCGTTCCCGGGAAAGCTCCCTCGGAGGATGAGCGGATCGCCGCGCTGGAGGAGCTCTTTTCCGGGACTCCCGTTGTCCTGCATAAAAGTGAGGACATTCTGCGGGACATGTGGGATAAGCTGGCGTTAAACATCTCCAGGAATCTCCCCCAGGCGCTGATCGATGTGGGCGCCGGTGCCTACGAGGACAGCGTCTATTTAAAGGACGCGGAGAATAAACTCAGAAAAGAGGCCGCTGCGGTGGCGGCGGCGAAGGGGATCATCATTCCGGAGGAAAACCGTTCCATCCCCTATGAGCCGAACCAGAAATATTCCACGCTGCAGGATCTGCTGGCAAAGCGCCACACGGAGATCGACATGTTCTGCGGCGCCTTGAGCCGTCAGGGAAAGGCTTTGGGCGTTCCCACGCCCTATACGGATTTTATGTACGACTTCATCAAGGCGCTGGAGGAGAAGAACGACGGGCGGTTTGACTACTGAAGGGATGGCGATGCTAAGGAAACGCTGATCATCGGCGTTTCCTTAGAATCTGTATTGCTCACTGACATATTTCCCGAAGCGGGGGAGGGAAAAAACAAATCGCCCGCGGATATTTTCCATAATGCCTTTTTTGATCAGTCTTCTTTTATAATTTGATGCCAGACTTTTGCTGATGCCCACCTGTTTAATGATTTCGGCAACACTGTTTCCATCGCTTTCACCATCCGCCACCAGACGGCAGATTTCCCGGTCTGTTTCGGACATGTCCGTCCAGAGCTTATCATAGACGCCCTCAGCAAGAAGCAGGTCATAGTCGGCAAGTATTGTTTTCAGATCTATATCCCTTTCTTCCCTGCAGTGCTTCCAAACAATGTACCCAAGCGCCTGCACGGCATAGGCATAACCTGCCGAAAGCGAGGCCATTTCTCTGATCGAGCTCTCCGGAAACTTGAATATTCGTCCGTACATATTTGCAACGGCAGTCCTGTTCAATGGCTGAAGCGGTATTTTCGGCGCTCTTTGAAGGAAGGTCAGTGTCTTTTCATTTTGCAGATTTTCGATATCCTGAAAGCGCACCCAGTTTTGCACTGAGCACATTCAGCATGCTGCTTTCGATATTCAGATCAGTGACGAACCATCCTTTCTGTTTGCCGAACAGCTTCATTAATCGCGCAGTCAGTGATGATTTGCCTGAGCCTCTGACACCGGTCAGAAGCACCACCTGCCCGGAAGGGATCGGGGCTGAGAAGCCGCTGATGATTTCCTCCAATATGTTTTCCCGTGCAATCTCTTCTGCGGGTTCTTTACCGAAGGTGATGGAAAATGGGTTGTTTTCCGGCGTAGGGATCATTTTTTGTGTACTCCGTTCACTATAAAACGCAGAATATCTGTCAGCATCAGATAGAACAGTTGTGTACTTTGAAAAAAGGTGTGAACTTCTGTGAACTCTTATGA
>CAMOOZ010000049.1 GCA_946621895.1 uncultured Lachnospiraceae bacterium
AAATGCTGTGCTGAAGGAAGAAGTCAGAAGCCTGAAGGAGCAGGTTGGGAAGCTGAAGAAAGCGTTGAACGAATTGATGTAAGCGATTTGTGTTTTTTCGGCAGCCCTGACATGAAAACGGTTCCGGCGAGCCATGCGCTCATCACCGGAACCGTTCTTTATCACACGGCCGCGCAAATGTAATTTACCCTGAGGAAAGCCATGCGCCAATGATCATCAGGAACAGCGCCGCGGCAAACAGAATACCGGGAAATTCGCGGAAGATCAAAAGGGACAGAAAAGCGCCGATGAACGGGGCAACCGCGTAATAGGCGCTTGTCCTTGCGGCGCCGAGGATCCGCTGCGCATAGACATAAAAATAAATGCTCAGCCCATAGGCCACAAAACCAAGCAGCAGGACAACGGGGATCGTCCACAGATAAAGCAATCGTTCTCCGCAGCCAAAGCCGATCACCACGGAGCCGATCCCGGAAAAAATCCCTTTGATCATAACGATCTGCAGTGGGTCCTTCGCGGAAAGCCTTCGGGTGCAGTTGTTTTCAATCCCCCAGCATATGCAGGCCAGCAGCACAAACAGAGAGCCGTAATTGAACTGAAAGCCGGAAACATCTTCAACGGATAACATGGCACAGGAGACGGTCACAGACAGGATGCCGAGCCATAAGCGCGGAGAAATGGCTTCTTTGAAGATCACCAGCGCGATGACAGCGGTCGCAACGATCTCAAAATTGTTGAGCAGGGAGGCATTCGCCGCGGTGGTTTTCGTCAGGCCAAAGAGCAGGCAGACCGGCGCGGCAATATCCAGCAGGACCATTGCGACGGTATAGGGGAGGTCTTTTCTGCTTAAGCTGTTTTCGGTGCCTGAATGATTCATGAGTTTGCGGATAAGGAAGATCACGATCATGCCGAGGCCGGCGCCGAGATAAAGAAAACCTGCCATCAGCATGGAAGGCATCACCGCAAGCAGCAGCTTTGAAAACGGTGAGTTCAGCGCGTACAGCGCGGCCGCAAGTATCGCAAGGAATATGCCGTGTTTCCTGTTCTGTTTCAATTTATCATCGCCCGCATAGACATCATCATCCCTTTTGACCCTTTAATCATGAGATTTGATAATGAACAAATAGTTCGATATAATCATAAAGCCGGGCATGACAGGCAACAATAACCAGATGAGAACGGTTGTTTGTTACTGAACAAAAACGACAATTTGTTCGGGGGACATAAAATGGATCGCAGACAGCAGAAAACAAGAAACGCCATCTTTCAGGCCTTTAACAGGCTTCTGGAGGAAAAGCATTTCAACAACATCACTGTTCAGGAGATACTGGATGAGGCAAATATCGGGAGAAGCACCTTCTATTCGCATTTCGAGACGAAGGATGAGCTGCTGAAGGAAATGTGCACGGACATTTTCAACCATATCTTTTCCCATGAGCTCTGCTCAGAGACTTCCCATGATTTTTCGCTGTCGGACCATGGGTTAGCGGAAAAGATCACGCATCTGCTCTACCATCTGAAGGACAATAAGGGAAATGTCCTTGGCGTTTTGTCGGGAGAGAGCGGTGAGCTGTTCATGCGCTATTTTAAGGAATATCTGGTCACGATGTTTGAACAGTATCCGGAAAGCCTGAAGGAGGGCGTTCCCAGGGAATTTGCGATGAATCATCTAGTAGGAAGCTTTGCGGAAGCGGTGAAATGGTGGATACGGGAAAAAATGGTGATGCCGCCGGAGGAAATGGCGGATCATTTTCTGAGCTTAACAGGCTATAGCAGGAAAACGGCATAGCCGGAAAGAGGGGAAAGGAGAGAAGATGACACAGCATGATGCAGGTGAGTTTATCATTGCCCATGATTCCATGGGGGAGGTGAGGGTGCCCGCGGATAAGTACTGGGGCGCACAGACGCAGAGGAGTAAGGATAATTTCCGCATCGGGGAGGGCCTGGAGACGATGCCGCGGGAGATCATCACCGCGTTTGCAGTCCTGAAAAAAGCGGCAGCGAAAGCAAACGCGGCGCTTTTGCCGGAACGCATGACCGCAGAAAAGTGCGAGCTGATCAGCAGGGTATGCGATGAGATCCAGGAAGGCCTTCTCTGGGCGCATTTCCCGCTGGTGGTTTGGCAGACAGGCTCCGGGACCCAGTCCAATATGAATGTGAACGAAGTGATCGCAAACCGGGGAAACAGGCTTGCCGGAAAGACGCTTCTGCATCCCAACGATGATGTAAATATGAGCCAGTCCTCCAACGACACCTTTCCCACGGCACTGCATATCGCTGCGGTGACGGCACTGGAAAACAGCCTTTTGCCTGCGGCACGGGAGCTGATCGAGGTGTTAAAGAGGCTTGAGCAGGAGAACAGGGGGATCGTGAAAAGCGGGCGCACGCATCTGCAGGATGCCGTACCGATTTCCTTTTCCCAGGAGATCAGCGGCTGGAGAAGCTCTCTTGAACAGGATGTGCGCATGATCAGTGCCGCGCTTCCCCCTTTAAGGGAGCTGGCGCTTGGCGGAACGGCAGTGGGCACGGGGCTGAATGCGCCGAAGGGATTTGCGGAGCTTGCGGCAAAGGAGATCGCCGGGATGACCGGCAGATCATTTGTGACGGCGGAAAACAAATTTCACGCGCTGAGCTCCAGAGATGAGCTGGTCTTTGCGCATGGCGCGATGAAGGCGCTGGCAGCGGACATGCTGAAGATCGCCAATGATGTGCGCTGGCTTGCTTCCGGACCCCGCTGCGGCCTCCATGAGATCACGATACCGGAAAATGAACCGGGAAGCTCGATCATGCCGGGCAAGGTGAATCCGACGCAGTGCGAGCAGGTGACCATGGTGGCGGTACAGGTCATGGGAAACGATGCTGCCGTCGGGATCGCGGCTTCTCAGGGAAATTTTCAGTTAAATGTTTTCCTTCCCCTGATCGCTTATAATTTCATCCAGTCGGCCAGGCTCCTCACGGATTCCATCCGTTCCTTTACGGCAAACTGCGCCGCCGGGATCCGTCCGATCCGGGAGAAGATGCATGAAAACCTCTATCGTTCCCTGATGCTCGGCACCGCGCTGAATCCCTATATCGGCTATGAAAATGCGGCAAAGTGCGCGCACAAGGCCAATGAGGAGAATATTTCGTTAAAGGAGGCCTGCATAGCGCTTGGGTTTATGACGCCGGATCGCTTTGACGCGGTCTTTCATCCGGAGGAGATGGCAGCAGACAGAGCCTGAGGATCCGATAAGATTTATCGGAAACGGATCAAGTGCCTGCATTTTTATCCGTTTCCTGTACGGTCAGCTTCGGGGGATCAGCTCCTCTCCCCCGAAGAAGCTGACCGGGATGCCGTTTTCATCCGCCAGCGTGAAATCATCCGCGGAAATCCGTTTCCAGTACAGGTTTTTTTCGACATAGCGATCACCGGAGATCTGCGAGCCCGGGCTTAAATAGGCCAGCCTGTCGTCCAGACAGCGATATTCCTGCTGCAGAAAGGAGGAACCCGGTGCGGCATGGATCGTGAAATCAAAGATGCTTTCCCGATCCCTGAAGGAGATCAGCCATCCCTGCTGCGTTTTCTCAAAGGTCAGATCGGAAAGCCGGCTTTCATGCTCCTCTGAAACGGAGATCTTCCCGCGTCTGTTTTCTTCCACCCGGTATTTTTCCTTCATCCGGATCCGGATATCGGGGCTTTCGACAGACGCGAAGCCGTAGCGTTCAAAGCTCACAAAGCGGCTGTATACGGAGACGCTTTCTGTGGAATCCGCAAGGGAAAAGGAATCAAAATGAAGCCCGCTGTCTTTTTCCAGCCGGTCAAACCAGGCCATATCCAGCTCTTCGAGCGCCAGTTCATCCGGCACCTGCGCTTCTCCGGTGATCCGGATGATGTCCCGCTTTTCAGGCGTTTCCACATATTCCCGCATCAGCGCGTCATCGGGATGCCGAAGGATCAGTTCACCCGGCAGCATCAGCTCAGGCAGCTCCTCCTCCGCTTCATTCATCGTCCAATCCTGCCGGAAGCTGATCCCGGCATCAAAGCCGTTCAGCGTGCAGCTTTCCTCCCATTTTGCAAGCGCCAGGGCGTTCAGGACATAATCCCGGCAGGCCGCCAGAAACAATGCCTTGCTACCCTCCAGATAGACGGCGCCGTAAGCAGTGTCGATCAGATAGCTTTCCATCCGACCGTCATGCGTAAAGGAGCCAGAAACA
>CAMOOZ010000050.1 GCA_946621895.1 uncultured Lachnospiraceae bacterium
CTCGCCCAAAAGCACGATATCCGGATCCTGCCTCAGCACAGCCCTTAAGGCATCTGCATAGCTCCTCGTGTCCAGGCCGATCTCCCGCTGATTCACCATGCCCACCTGGGAACGGTGCAGATATTCGATAGGGTCCTCCAGTGTGATGATATGCACCGGATACTTTTTGTTGATCTCGTTGATCAGCGCCGCAAGGGTCGTGGATTTACCGGAGCCGGTGGGCCCGGTGACGAGCACCAGCCCCCTCTTTTTATTCGTCATGGATACGACCGCCGCCGGCAGGGAAAGATCCTGCGGCGAGGGAATCTTGAAGGGCAGCATACGCAGGGCGGCGGCGAAGGAGCCCCGGGAACGGAAAACATTCAGCCTGAAGCGCCCTACCCCCTCGAGGGAAAGGGCCAGATCGATCTCTCCCTTTGTGGCCAGCTCCTTTTTCTGTTTATCATCCAGAAGCGGAGCGATCAGCGCTTCGGTGTCCTTCGGCATCAGTGTGGCATCCCCGACGGGCGTAAGCTTTCCGTCCAGCCGTCCCATGATGGGCCTTCCCACGGAAAGATGCACATCGGATGCGCCCATCTGCATCGCCTTCAGCAGGGCTTCCTGAATCGTCATTTTCTTTTTCTCCTTTTATTGATCAAAGCTGACTTTTGTCATTTCCGCCACGCTCGTCACGCCTTCGAACACATATCTGGTGGCGGACATTCTCAGTGTCCTCATTCCCTCGGAAAGGGCGATCTGCTTGATCTCCTCCGCCGTCTGGTGATGCGAGATCGCGTGCCTGAGCCGGGATGAAATCTGCATGATCTCATATACGCCGATCCGCCCCTTATAGCCGGTGTGATCACACTGCGGACAGCCGCAGGGTTCAAAGACCATGGCCTTTCTGCCCTCCGGGATCCCCAGGATCTCCCGTTCATCCGGAGTCGGGTCCTTTGCCCGCTTGCAGATGGGGCAAAGGCGCCTTACCAGGCGCTGCGCGATGATCCCGACAATGGAATCCGCCAGCAGATAGGGCTCGCAGCCCATATCCACCAGACGCCCGATGGAGCTGGAGGGGGAATTCGTATGCAGCGTGCTGACCACAAGATGCCCCGTGATCGAAGCCTGCACGGCGATCTCGGCCGTTTCCGAATCTCGGATCTCCCCGATCATGATGATGTCAGGATCCTGACGCAGGATGGAACGAAGGGCATTCGCAAAGGTCAGATCGGAGCGGGTATTCACCTGGATCTGGTTGATCCCGTCAATATTCGCCTCCACGGGATCCTCCACCGTGATGATATTGACATCCTCCTTATTCAGCTCGGACAGCGCCGTATAAAGCGTCGTGGTCTTTCCGGAACCGGTAGGCCCGGTCACGAGGATGATCCCATGGGGATTTTTCAGGATGCGGTCAAAGACCCTGGCCTCCTGCGAGTTAAAGCCCAGCTGGGATTTTTCCCTCGTCAGCGCGTTTTTGGAGTTTAAGCGCATCACGATCTTTTCCCCGTAAACAGTAGGGATCGCGGACACACGGATATCAAATTCCTGCCTGCCGACCACCTGGGTAAGGCGTCCGTCCTGAGGCTTTCGCTTTTCGGAGATATCCATTCCGCTGATCACCTTGACCCTGGCCACGATGGCCGGCAGAAGCGTCAGCGAATAGGTCATCCGTTCAAACAGGGCGCCGTCGATCCTGTAGCGGATCCGCAGCTTATCCACCATCGGCTCGATGTGGATATCCGAGGCTCTCTGCCTGACTGCCTGCTCGATCATGCTGCGGACAAGCGTGACCACCGGAGAGCTGGAAACCTCCTGCTGCTCCTCCCTGACCGTCTCGATGGTCCCGTACATCTCGGCGCGCTCTTTTTCGTACTGCTCCGCCACAAGCTTTGCGTCCGCGTTGCCGTAGGCCTTGTCGATGGCCAGATGGATCTCCGTGGGCGTGGCCACATAGGGCTCGATCCGGTGATTGGTGACGATGCCGAAATCATCCAGGGCATCCATGTCCATGGGATCACCCATGGCAAGATAGAGCACATTGGGATTATCCTTGCTGAAGGCAAAGGGAATAGCCACATGCTTCCTTGCAATATTGGAGGGCACCAGCTTCAGCGCGTTTTCATCCACCTTATAGGTGGAAAGATCCACCTTGGGAAGATGCAGCTGATCACTTAACGCATCGCGGATGGCGGTCTCCGTGCAAAAGCCCTCATCCACGAGCACCTCTCCCAGCTTCCTGCCCCCTCCCTGCTTCTGCGCCTTCAGCGCCTGGGCAAGCTGATCCTGCGAGATGACCTTCTGTACGACCAGAAGGTCACCCAGCCGTAATTTCTGTCTCAATGCCATGACAATACCATCCTCTGCCTGCTGAAATGATCAGTCCGTATCGGTCATGCTTTTCCTCATGACTCGCCGTCACAGGCCACGCATGAAAAAAGCTACGCATGGCTACGCTTCGCTCCCGCCATGCTCAAAACATTCGGAATCCGCGGGGGCCCTGCCCCGCTACTTCCCCCCGTTTTGGCTGTCCCCCCACGTCCGCGAAGTCTCACTCACGCC
>CAMOOZ010000051.1 GCA_946621895.1 uncultured Lachnospiraceae bacterium
CCTGTGCCGGCCGCGGCGGCGTCTTCCGTGCCGACAGCTTCTGCGCCGGGGCCTTCTGCATCGGCGTCTCCCGCCCCTTTCGTGCCGGAGGCTTCTGTGCCTGCAGTTTCGGCCGCTTCCGCGCCGGAGGCTTCTGTACCTGCAGTTTCGGCGGCTTCCGTGCCGGAGGCTCCTGTGCCCGCCGCGTCAGCAGCTTCCGTGGCGGCGTCTCCAGCGCCGGCGTCTCCCGCTCCGCAGCCGGAGAGGCCCCTTTATACTTCCGGAGACACAAACACCCAGGTGATCCCGCCTGAGGAGCTTGCCAGGCTGGAGGGCATGGCCAGAAACATCGCGGCGGTGAAGGACGCGGCACCGGCAGATGCCCCTGAGGAGGCAGAGCCGGCGGCGCAGCAGGAGCGGAAGGAAGCTCCGGTCCGATCGGCGGAAAGTGCGGCCGAAGCAGGACTCTCCGGCGGAACCACCACGAAGGAGCTGGAGGCGATCGCAGCCGAATTCATCAGAGAGGATGAGGAGGAAAACGGAGCGTATCCTCCCGGCCAGGAAACCGGAGAGCTCACGGAAGTGCCTGAGGAAGACGCCGAAGACGCCGAAGAGCCTGAAGAAAAGCCCCGGCCGCGGGCGAGGGAGAAAAGACCCGCAGGGACAGGAGGGGAGAACGGCCAGCCGCGGTCGCTTACCCCCGAGGAAAAAAGTCTTTTCGGCACCTTTATCCAGGACCAGAAATCCAGAAACCAGATGGTGGATGCACTGGAAAAGATCAGCATGGCCAGCTATACCGGCAATGTGATCCTTACCGGGGACATTGAAAAGGATAATGACACGCTGGCGAAAAATATAATGCGCTATTTAAGCAGGGCGGATGGAAATTTCTCCGGCAGGATGGCGAAGGTCTCCGGAGAGGCCTTCAATGAAAAGGATCCGTTAAAGGTAGTGGAGAAGCTTTCCGCAGGGGAGCTCTATATCACAGGTGCCTCCAAAATGACGCCGGAGACGGTGGCGAAGCTCCATAAGGCCTTAAACCGCGCGGAGTGCGCGCTGGTGGTCGTGCTGGGGGACAGGCGGAAAGCCATGGAAAAATTTCTGGAGAACAACCCCCTGATCCTGGAGACCTTTAACGCCAGGATCGATCTCCAGAATCTGAGTGATAAGGAGCTGGCCAAGTTCGCCAAGGTCTATGCCAGGGAGAGGGAGTATTCCATCGACGCGATGGGCATGCTTGCGCTGCTGACAAAGATCGAGGACAATCAGAGAAACGATCACGCGGTGTCCGTGGGAGAGGTCAGGGAAATGGTGGATGAGGCGATCCATCATGCCAACGGCATCTCACCGGTGCATTTTATTGATATTGTGACGCAAAGGCGGTATGATGATGAGGATCGGATCATCCTGAAGGAACGGGATTTTGCCAGAATCTAACGAAAGGAATGGTTTCAGCCATGGCTGCAGCAAAAGGAAGGATAAAAAAGAAGGAGCCTGCTTATTCTGAGACGCCGAGAGTGTTTATCTCAAAGGACGATCAGTATATTTTCGGGCAGGGCACGCATTACGATATCTATAAAAAGCTGGGAGCGCATCCCTCGGTGGAAAACGGCGTGGAGGGCTATCATTTCGGCGTCTGGGGGCCCCATGCCTCCATGGTCAGTGTGGTGGGGGATTTCAACGGCTGGGATCCCTGCGCCGCCCCGATGAAACGGCTGGGAAAGGGCGGGATCTTTGAGCTTTTCATTCCCGGTGTCCATGAGAACCAGCTCTATAAATATCTGATCACGACCGCTTCGGGCGGCGAGATCTATAAGGCGGATCCCTTCGCGAACTACGCGGAATTACGGCCCGGCACCGCTTCAAAGACCACGGATCTGAGCCGGATCGTCTGGAAGGACAAGAGCTGGATGGATTCCCACCGGGATATCGATATGACGAAAGAGAAGCTGGCGATCTACGAATGCCATATCGGTTCCTTCATGAAGCATCCCGATGGGACGGAGCACGGCTTTTATACCTACCGCGAATTTGCGGACAGGCTGGTGGACTATCTTTCCGAAATGAAATTCACCCATGTGGAGCTGATGGGGATTCTGGAGCACCCCTTCGACGGCTCCTGGGGCTATCAGGTGACGGGCTATTACGCGCCCACCTCCAGGTATGGGAGCCCCGCGGATTTTGCCTATCTGGTGGATGTGCTGCACCGGGCAAAGATCGGCGTGATCGTTGACTGGGTGCCCGCGCATTTTGCCACGGACTCCTTTGGCCTTTCCAATTTCGACGGAGAGCCTTTATTCGAGCATCCGGACAAGCGGCTGGGAGAGCATCCGGACTGGGGGACCAAGATCTTCAATTATCAGAAGAACGAGGTCAGGAATTTCCTGCTGGCAAACGCGCTGTTCTGGATGAGGGAATTCCATATTGACGGGCTGCGGGTGGATGCCGTGGCCTCGATGCTCTATCTGGATTACGGCAAGCAGGACGGACAGTGGGTGCCGAATAAGAATGGCGGAAACGAAAACCTGGAGGCCATCGAATTCTTCAAGCATTTAAATTCCATTGTCAGGGGGGAGCGCCCCGGCTTTATGATGATCGCCGAGGAATCCACTGCGTGGCCGAAGATCACGGCACCCTTAAATGACGGCGGCCTGGGCTTTACCTTCAAGTGGAACATGGGCTGGATGCATGATTTCTGCGAATATATGAAGCTGGATCCCTTCTTCCGGAAGGGGGATCACCACGGGCTCACCTTCGCAATGAGCTACAACGACAGCGAGAATTATATCCTGCCTCTTTCCCATGACGAGGTGGTCCATCTGAAATGCTCGATGCTTTCCAAGATGCCCGGGTACCCCATCGACAAGTATGCAAACCTTCGTACCGGATATACCTATATGTTCGGCCATGCAGGGAAAAAGCTGCTCTTCATGGGGCAGGAATTCGGGCAGGAGAGAGAGTGGAGCGAGGAGCGCGAGCTGGACTGGTTCCTGCTGTCCAATGAACTGAACAGGGGGATGCAGGATTATGTGAAGGAGCTTTTGCAGCTCTATCAGACGCATCCCTGCCTTTATGAAACGGACAGCGGCTTTGACGGCTTCACCTGGCTGAATGCCGATGATGCGGACAGAAGCGTATACAGCTTTTACCGCTGCACGCCCTCCGGGAATAAGAACCTGGTCTTTATCCTGAACATGACGCCCATGTCCCGCAGCGCCTATAAGGTGCCGGTGCCGAAGCTGAAGAGCTACAAGGTGCTGTTAAACAGCGACGAGAAACGCTTCGGCGGCTTCGGCAATATGCTGGAGAGTGAGTATAAGGCGGTAAAGGAGCCCTGCTGCAGGGAAGAATACTCCATAGATATCGATCTTCCGCCCTTCGGGTCGGTGGTGCTGGAGTTCTGAGCCTCTGTATTTTGACTGAAAAAAGACCCGGGCCTTTTGGCCCGGGTCTTTCAGGAAATGCCTGTGGGCGTCCATCCACAAATTTTTCCACCTGTACGGTTGCAAAGCGATATTAGTGGCTTGCATCCGGCTTGCCGTAATGCAAGCCGATAATATCGCTTTAGCGACCTACCCTCAAATGAGCAAAACGCTTTGCGAAGCAAAGCTTTAAGCACGCGAAGCGGGCGGTTTTGCGAATGTCAGAGGGTAGGTCGGAATGCTTTAGCATTCCAACCGTACAGGTAGAATATTTCCAATAACAAAGAGGAGAATGATGACAAAGATCGAGGGTGGAACTGCAGGAGTACCCTGTGTTTACCGATGTGAAGGAAATGCTGGAATACGACTGCAAGGATGCTGCGGAAGCGCTTCCTGAGATGAGCAAGGCGCTCGCGCTTTTTGAGGACGACTATGTCACGAAAAGCATGATCCAGAAATTCATCGTGGATGAGCAGGAGCATTATAACTGGGTGCGTCAGCATCTTTCCCTGATGGAAGAGATCGGGATGGAAAACTATCTGATCGAGCAGCTTGGCTGAAAGAACGGAGGGACACTTTCGCTTCTCCGGTGTATTATTTCGGCATGACCGCGCAGCTTTCCGCTGCGATCCAGAGGGTTTATGCGATCGGCAAACCCGCAAAGGCGAAGAAAGCCGCGCTGCTGCTTTCCTCCGGTTCCCCGAATCCCTATGATGGCGCGATCGCCACCTATAAAGGCATACGGGCCTATACCGGGATCGAGGACGCCGGCATCATCACGGCAGCAGGCGAGGAAAACGGCTCCGAGGCGAAGCTCGCCGAGATCCGCGCGTTTGGGAAGGCGCTCTGATCCGCGCAGAAAAAACGAAAAAGGACGAAGCAGGGGCTGATCGAAAGGCGCCTCCGCAATGGCAGAAGCACACGGAGGCCTCTTTACAGGCCTCCGCTTCGTTTCTTAAACCGCTGATGAAGGATCAGACGGCTATTTTGTAAGAAGCTGCTCCGCAATCGCTTCCACAGAAACATCCTCGCCGGCAGCCAGAATCGCCTGATAGAGCGGAGTGATATTTTCTTCTGTCTCTTCCAGCTCATCAGCGATCACGGCGAGAGGCTTTCCTTTGTTTAACTTTTTCCTGATCAGTGTGAGTAACCGGCAGAGATCGCCTTTTTCCATGCCGATTTCAATCCCATCCTCCCGCGCATCACGC
>CAMOOZ010000052.1 GCA_946621895.1 uncultured Lachnospiraceae bacterium
CCTCGCCCTCGTCCAGATGAAAATCCCACAGCATGGACACAGCCCCTATGGCCGGATTTACAGCCCCGTCGGTCAGCTTCTCAACTTCCAGAGCCGTTTTCGTAAGGGCAACGGTCTCGGAATCCACCTCCACCGCCTTTCCCTCCGCGTGATTGATTCTCCAGATATCCGACCCCTCTTTTGTCCGGGAGAAAAGCATTTCGTAATGCTCTGCCATGGAAAAGCAGTGGGAGAACAGCTCTGTAATATGCGTATCGCTCCTGTCCTCGAGGTCGTAAAGCGTAATCACCGCAAAGGTATCAAAAAAGAAGCCCGATTTGGATACGGGCTCGAACCCTCCCGCTCCCTGCCCGGCACAGCCGGACAGAGGAAGAAGGAACAGAAGCAGCAAATAGAGGATGATTTTGTTTGCAGGATATTTCATGCTATAATTCTAACACAGACCTGGTGCGGCAGGAAATCCTTTCGATCTTCCGCCCGCTCCTCGTCCTGGTCGGCTATCGAAAAGGGAAAATTGAATCGATATTCGATTTCTCATACACGCATATTGTTCCTACTCTGCCTTCGGCAGAGATCGAAGTGGCCCAGATTGCACTGATCCTATTGGAGAAATCCGCAAAGCCGTCAAAGCCGGCTTCACGAGTTTTCCTCAGACTGCCGCTTTGCGGCATTTCAGGAAGTATGAAAAAAGCAGCGAGCCAAGCGGACGCAAATGCCATGCTTGCATAACCTCTGCCTTTGGCAGTGCTGCGCATTTGCGGACATTTGGCGAGCGCCAAACATGGTGCTATGTGCCGGTGGCACATGTCCAGCACCGCTGGCTTCAGCCAGCGCGAATTGCAGCATGGCCTGTGACGGCGAGTAATGAGGGAAAGTATGTCTGAACAGCCCGAACTGAAAGGAATGAGCATTGATGCGCTTTCCGCCCTGCTGAAGGATTGGGGAGAGCCCGCCTTTCGGGCGAAGCAGCTGTTTTTCTGGCTTCATCAGAAGCAGGCTTCGGATTTCGATGCGATGACGAATCTGCCGGCCTCCCTGCGGGAGAGACTGAAAAGGGAGGCGCTGCTTACCGTTTTTTCTTTGGTCAGGCTGCAGGAAGCGGGAGACGGGACGCGAAAGTACCTCTGGCAGACACCGGATAGCGCGCTGGTGGAAACGGTCCTGATGCGTCACCCCTATGGCCTTTCCGCCTGTATCTCCTCTCAGGTAGGCTGCAGAATGGGCTGTGTTTTCTGCGCCTCCGGCATCAGGGGACTGGAACGGAATCTTTCCGCCGCGGAAATGCTGGAGGAGGTCTATGCGATGGAAAGGCAGCTGCAGGGGGAGAGGATCTCCCATGTGGTGGTGATGGGGATGGGCGAGCCGCTGGATAATTATGAGGCGCTTATCGGTTTCCTTCGCCTGATCGGGGAGGAAAAGGGGAGAAACCTAAGCCTCAGAAACATCACCGTGTCCACCTGCGGGCTGGTTCCCGGGATCTATCGCCTCGCGAAGGAAAAACTGCCGGTCACGCTGGCCCTTTCCCTCCACGCAGCGTCAGAGGAAAAAAGAATGCGCCTGATGCCGGTCGCCTCCCGGTATGGGATCGATGAGACGCTTCGGGCAATGGAAGCTTATTATCGGGAAACGGGCAGGCGGGTCACGCTGGAATATGCGCTGATCCGCGGGGAAAATGACGGGCCGGAGGATATCAGGCAGCTTACCGGGCGTTTAAAGGGAATGGAGGGCTCACCTCATCTGAACCTGATCCCGGTCAATCCGGTGGCGGAAAGGGGCTATGCCGCCGGAGATGCCCGCAGCTTCCAATTAGCCCTTGAAAAAAACGGGATAAATGTTACTATTAGGAAAGAACAGGGGCGGGAGATCGATTCCGCCTGCGGTCAGTTACGCCTAAGAATACTGGAATGATCAAAAGCGCATCTTTAACAGATATAGGGAAACTGAGGCTGCATAATCAGGATTATGTTTATGCCTCGGATCAGTGTATAGGCCCTTTACCCAATCTCTTTCTGGTCGCAGACGGGATGGGCGGGCATCGAGGGGGGGATTTTGCCTCCCGGTTCACCGTGGAGACCATACTGGACGAGGTCAGGGAGGGAATGTATCCCCAGACCATCCGTCTTCTGGGCAGATCCATTGAGCGGGCAAACAGGGACCTTCGGGACAGGGCTTCGGGAGATCCCGCGCTTTTGGGCTGCGGCACCACGATCGTGGCGGCTGTGATAGAGGAGAATATCGTCACCTTCGCCAATGTGGGGGACAGCCGGGGTTATGTCGTGGGCCCCCGGGGGATCCGCCAGATCACCAGAGATCACTCTCTGGTGGAGGAAATGGTGCGGGCAGGAGAGATCTCCAGAGAGGCCGCCAGAACCCATCCGGAAAGAAATATCATCACCCGGGCGATCGGCGCGCAGAATTATGTCTATATTGACTTTTTTGAAGAGGAACTGGCAGAGGGTGAGATGATCCTGATGTGCAGTGACGGTCTGACGACCATGCTGCCCGATGAAGAGATCTGGAAGATCTGCCAGGCCGGCAGCCTGGATATCATCGTGAAGAATCTGGTAAGAACTGCAAACGAAAACGGCGGAAGGGATAATATTTCCGTTGTACTCGCAGATCCCTTTGCTTTAGAAGGATAGTTCTTTTATGATAAAAATCGGTATGATCATCTCCGACCGCTACGAGATCCTGGAAAAGATCGGGACCGGCGGCATGGCGGATGTATATAAAGCAAAGGATCATAAGCTGGCACGAAATGTGGCAGTCAAGGTGCTGAAGCAGGAATTCTCGGAAAACGCCAGCTTTGTGTCCAAATTCAGGGTGGAGGCCCAGGCGGCCGGCAACCTGATGGATCAGAATATCGTCAATGTCTATGATGTGGGCGAGGAGAACGGCATCTATTACATCGTAATGGAGCTGGTGGAAGGGATCACGCTGAAGCGCTACATCGAGAAGAAATCCCGCCTGGTCACCAGGGAAGCTGTGTCCATTGCGATCCAGGTCGCCAAGGGGATCCTTGCCGCCCACAGGAAGCATATCATCCACAGGGACATCAAACCGCAGAATATCATCATCTCCAAGGGCGGGATCGTCAAGGTCACGGATTTCGGCATTGCCAAGGCAGCCTCCTCCAACACGATCTCGGGCAATGTGATGGGGAGCGTCCACTACAGCTCACCGGAGCAGGCCAGGGGCGGTTTTTCCGATGAACGCTCGGATATCTATTCCCTGGGGATCACGCTCTTTGAGATGCTCACGGGACGCGTCCCCTTTAACGGGGATACCACCGTCA
>CAMOOZ010000053.1 GCA_946621895.1 uncultured Lachnospiraceae bacterium
CTCTCAGGCGGCGTATCCCTGCCGTCCATGAAACAGTGGACAAAGACCTTTGTGAGGCCTTCCCGCTTTGCCAGCTCCAGCAGCGCATAAAGATGGGTATTGTGGCTGTGGACCCCGCCGTCGGACAAAAGGCCGTAGAGATGCAGCGCGGAATCGTTCTCTTTACAGTTTTTAACAGCCTTCAGAAGTGCAGGATTGGTAAAAAAATCCCCGTCCTGGATGGATTTCGTGATCCTGGTCAGCTCCTGGTAAACGATCCTGCCAGCACCCATATTCAGGTGCCCCACCTCGGAATTGCCCATCTGCCCCTCCGGCAGGCCCACGGCCATTCCGGAGGCATAGCCCTTCACATGGGGATATGTGTTCACCAGCTCATCGATCACCGGGGTATTTGCCAGCTTTACCGCATTTGCTTCCGTTTTTTCATTGATCCCGAAGCCATCCAGGATCATCAGTACAGTTGGTCTTTTCGTCATCTTAGTCACTCCTTTATTTTTCCTGATCTGCCGCCTTCGCCGCCGTTCTGCCGGAGACGATGATCTCCGTGATCGCATTGCCGCCGCGGCGGTTGCCCCCGTGGATGCCGCCCGTCACCTCACCGGCCGCATACAGCCCGGGGATAGGCTTTCCCTGCTTATCCAGCACATGTCTTTCCACATCCACCACGAGTCCGCCCATCGTATGATGGGTGGAGGGGGCCATGAAACGGACGATGAGGTCCGCGTTCTCCAGATCATAGGTGGCGGGGTCATAGCTGCCGTCCGCCTTCAGCTCCACATCACCGATGGTCCGCTCCGCAATGGACTTCGGGGCATCGGCAAATTCGCCTCCGGTCATCACGGCCTGGTCATAGGCTTCGATGTAAGCCTTCAGCTCCTCCGGATCGGCCTCGATGCCAAGCTCCTTAAAGAGCGCTCCCAGCTCGCCGATCTTTCTGTGGTAATAGCGCCATTCCACATCCTCCTCGCCAAGCTGGTTGATCGGCGGGGCGGGCAGCGCCCGTTTCGCGTTGTAGATTTCCATGAAAACGCCCATCGTGCCGTTATGCTCGATGCCGTTTTCAAATTCCGCCTTGGAGAGCACATCCCTTTCGGAATTTTCATCCACGAAGCGCTTCCCGGTGGTGGGATTTAAGAAGATCGGATAGGTGCCGCCGCCGAAGGCCAGATTTCCGTTGTCCACCCAGGAGATCGGCATCAGCTGGGTGAAGCCGAGGCCCGTCACATCTGCGCCCGCAGCCTGTGCCATTTCCAGGCCGGAGCCCACTAACGAAGAGCGGTTGGTGGTCTTTGTGGCGGCGGTCAGGTATTCCTCGGGCCAGTACACATTTTCCTTTACCACCATGTCGATATTCGCCGCATAGCCTCCCGTGGCCAGGATCACTCCCTTGTTCGCGTGGATCGTCACATCCGTCCCGTCATACATCTTTCCGGTGACTCCCGTGACTTCTCCATCCTCCACGATCAGCTTTTCCACCGTCGTTCTGGGCAGGATCGCGTTTCTCCCGGTGGGATTATGCACATGGAGAAATTCATTCATCGGGGCCACGAAATAGGTCCCCCAGCGGCCGCCGTACTCCTCCGGCGCGCCGTCCTGGTCAAAGTCCACATTCGCGCCGATAAACTCGTTTTCCCTGTACCATAAGGCGCCGATCAGCGTCTGCTGCTCATCCTCCTTAAAGGTGGAGCCCATTGCGGTGAGCCAGGGCTTGATCTCCTGCGCATCCTCGATGAACTGCTTCACCAGCTCCACATTTCCGTAAATCCAGCTTTGCTTATCCGCGCTCTGTCTGAGTCCCCCGTAATAAGTCTGGAAAATATGGAGGTTTAAGGTGGAGAAGAGGGCCAGCTCGTTTTCCGGCGTCCCCGCGGCAAGCTGCGGCTCGGCCCAGTCCAGATAGGCCTGAATCTCCTGCTTCAGCTCCTTTAACACCGGCAGATATTCCTGATGCACGCCATGGCGATGCAGCTCCTCAATATCCCCGGCCACATATTCATGGGAATCGTAAAAGCCTTCATCAAAGGGCTCCTCGCTCCAGTCCGCGATGGTTTTCAGCACATCAATGCAGCCCTGGACGGACTTTACCTTGTCATAGGTCTCCCCGTCAAAGCCCTTTCCGGTCGTGGCGTCCGGGTCCGCAGGATCCCAGACGAGGTAGGGCATCACGCTCTGATACTGCCCGCCGGAAACAAGGGTATTCCCGCCGACCTGCGCATTTCTTTCCAGCACAAGCACGGTATTGCCGTCCTGTGCGGCCTGCGCCGCCGCGGAGATCCCGGCTCCGCCGCCGCCCACGACCACGATGTCGTATGTGTCCTCAATGGGCGCGCCGGGGACGACATCCGTTTTATTCGAGGTAAATTTCAATTCACTGGAAACGCCGGCCTGAAGCGCCGCGTCATTCACCGCCGCCTTGATCGCCCGGCTGGTGAAGGTGGCTCCGCTGACCGCGTCCATTCCCGTGCCGTTGGCGCTGATCATTTCCGGGAACAGAATGTCGTAGGCCGGCGTGCCCACCTGGGCCGTCTCCTGCTCGGAAACGATCTGAATGTCCGTGATCTTTTCCGCATCGAAGGATACGGACAGCTCCACCGGCCCGTTATAGCCCGTCCCCCTGCCGGTATAGGTGCCGGGGGTGAAGCTTAAGGGCTCCTGTGCGGCCTCCTCTTCCACCTTTGCCTGCTCAAGGGCGCTCTGATCTCCCCTCGCCTGGGCAAGGGCCGCTGCGGCCGCGCGCTTTGCCGCTTCCGAGGTGATGGTGGCGCCGCTCACCACATCCACCTCTGCGCTCTGGGCCTGCAGCATCAGCGGGGCAAGCCGATCCATGGCAGCACCGCCTTTATCCGGGGTCTCCCCCTCTCCTTCGATAATGACGCTCGTGATCTTATCCGCGGCCGCCTCGATCGTGACGACCACATTGCCGCCGAAGCCGCCGGGATCCGAGGCCTTATAGACCCCCGGCGTATAGCTTCCGCTTGCGCCAAGCCGGTCCACATTGACCTGCGGGATCGGATCCATATTGCCGGGTCCTCCCAGCACGCTGACCACACCGCACAGGATCAGACCGATGATCACCATGACCGCAGCGCCGATGCCAATTTCCTTTTTCATCTTTCCCTCCATTCCGAAGCGCGTTGAAGAAACCGTTGGCTTATATCATATCATTTTCCCATGGGTTTTGCCATGAAGGTTTTCAGGACCCGAAGGGATCCTGATTGAATTCCTGTCAGATCGGCGCGGTGACTTCCTTCAGCCATTTCCGCTCTTCTTCATTTAAATAGTGTGCTATTTTATCGTACACTTCTGCATGATATTCATTCAGGCGCTGCAGATCCCTTTCCGTGAGCCACTGCGGATCGATGCCGTCCCGGTCAAAGGGCACCCAGGTGAGAAAACGCATCCGCAGGAATTCCCCCTGAGGTGTTTCCTCACCCCGGATCTCCTCACAGATATTTTCCAGCCGGATCCCATGGGA
>CAMOOZ010000054.1 GCA_946621895.1 uncultured Lachnospiraceae bacterium
CAGGATCAGAATGACCGCCACGATCAGGCTGCCAGCCACGGCAAGTACGACAAGATGATTCCGTTTTCCCTGGTTGCTCACCGGCTTTTCCCTCCGCATGATGGAATCTGTGAGAACAATATCGTGTATTTCTTCATCATACCGAAAAAAGCGCAGTATTGCAAATCCTGCAATCCGTGTGAATTGCCCGCAGTCACACAGCAAGTGCGTGGCTGTTCAGCGTTTTCTAATCTTTCGCCCGGACAAGGTATTCCTGCCGGCTGACTGTTTCCCCGTCCGCCAGGCTTAAGGTAATCTTATAGGCCTTCCCCGGCAGCAGCCCGCGTCCGGAAAGAAGCAGATGCAGGTCCCCATCCAGCGGATAAATGCTGCCCTCCCTCAGCAGAAGCTTCCTGCCGCTTTCATCCATCAGCGTGATCTCCGGCGGCTCAGCAGGCATCTCGTGATCCGCAGCGGCACTCTCCCGCCCGGCGTGCTGCTTTTCCGCGTCGGCAGCTTTCTTCACTTCAGCGCTTACGGATGCATCCGGGATCTGCTCTGTCCTGTTCCCCTCTGCAGACGCGGACGCTTCAGCACTTGCATCAGCATTTATGATGCGTTTCGTCCTGTTCCCGTCCGCAGACGCGGATGCTTCAGCGCTTCCGGCAGCGTTAAGGATCCGCTCCGTCCTGTACACCCGCTCCTCCGTGCCCTGGACCCTCAGGGGGAATGGAAAGGCGATCAGCAGAAAGCCCAGCAGATAAAGGCCGGGGAAGAGCTTTTCCGTTTTCCAGACATTTTCCAGGATGCGCAGATGCCTGCCGAAGCTTCCGAAGGAGAAGAGCCCGCGCTTTCTGCCTGCCCGGCCAAGGGCTCTCATGAATTCACTGACCTCCAGGAATCGTTTCCCGGGATCCTTCTCCACGGCTTTGCGGATCAGCTCGCCATAGCCCGGGGCAAGTCCCGGGGCAAAGTCCTTCAGATCCATCACCTGATAGGGCGGTTTATCCGGCGAAACCCCGCTCAGCAGATAGAAAAGCAGCGCGCCCAGGGAATAAATATCGCTCCAGGTGTTCGGCGGATTCGAGGGATCGGGCTGCCATACCTCAGGCGCGGAATAACCCGGTGTACCGAAAAAGCCGCGCTCTCCCCTGTCCAGATCAAGGGAAAAGCCTTCCCCCTCCGGCGTTCTTACGGATCCGAAATCCAACAGCCTGAGCCTGCCCGAGGGCTCGAGGATGAGATTATCCGGTTTCAGATCCAGATAGAACACCCGCGGATGCAGCCCGTGCAGAAAGGCCAGCATCCTGCCGACCTGCTCCAAAAAGGCAGCTGCTCTTTCCGGGCTGAGAGGGCCTTCCCGTTCCACCAGCTCCTTTAAGCTGCTCCCCTCCAGAAATTCCATGACGAGAATGCCCATCCCGCCGTCCGTGAAGCTGTCAAAAAGCACGGGGAAAAAACGCTCGGTCTGTGCGCTTAAGACCATCCGCTCCCGTTCAAAGCTTTCCTTTCCGCCCGCCTTCTCCAGATCGATCAGCTTCATCGCCGCAAGGGTCTGTCTGTGCGTATCAAATACCTTGATGACCTCGCCAAAGCCGCCCTCCCCGATCTTTCCGATCAGCCGATAACGATCCTTTACACTGTATTTTTCCATGTCTCCCCCCTTTCCTCCCTTCTGCAGACATACACTGCGCTGATATGGTCATGCCCACCCTTTTTCATCCCCTCATCCGCCAGTGCCCTCAAACGCTTTTCCAGTCCCACCTTTCCCCTTCGTTCGCCGGAAATCACCTCTCCCACCGTTTTTTCCGGTACTGCGCGATAAAAGCCATCGCTGGCCAGCAGCAGTCCCTGTCCGGGAAAGAGGCGGATCATTTTCATCGCCGGCATTTTTGGCTCCATGCTGCCGATGGCGGCGCTGAGCTTCCCGTCTTTGAGATCATCCGGAAAGAGATTCTTCAGGCGCTTTCCGGAAAGCTTATAGATCCTGGAATCACCTGAATGAAAAAGCATGGCCTTTCCGCCCAGGATACAGGCAAAAACAAGGGTGGTCCCAAGGCTGACAGCCTTTTCGTCCCCGTATGCCTTAAGCTGTCTGCAGCTCTCATAAAGGCAACGGTAAACGGCATTTGCCGCAAGCTTCCAGCGTCCTCTTCCCAGCTCGTCGATCAGCCTGTCATAGATCAGTCCGATCAACTTTTCCGTCACAAAGCCGCTGGCCAGCTCTCCCTGAGAGAGGCCGCCGATCCCGTCGCAGACCGCGGTGAACACAAGCTCTCCCCAGCGTGAGCCAAGCTTTAAAACAAACAGGGAATCCTGATTTTTTGTCCCCGAAAGCCCCGGAGACCAGAAATGCGCCGTAAGCATAAGACAAACTCCGATATGTGATAGGTTAAACGCCCTAAAAAATGAATCGCATTTGAACGGTGAGCCTGCTCACCGGGCAGATGTCAGTGTCTCTTAAGAAGAAAAAACCGGGGTGATCCCCCCCGAAAAAAACAAAAGAACCGGATCAGAATTGAAATCCCTCAGCAGGATCTTTCATATGCTAAAAGCATTATAGCAAAACAGGAAAGGGAATGCAAGCACAGAATGCCCTGTCGTGAAATTTTTTACAGGAAACGACAGAATCCTTTTGTCGCCGGCAATAAGGCGAAGGGAGCGGCAGAAAGAAAGGGTTAGCATGAACGACATCGCTTCACGGCCCGCTGCCGGCGGGGGAAACAAATGAAAGCGCAGGCGCTGCATTCGTTTTCCCCGCAATTTTGCGGCAGCTTGTCAGGAGCCGTAAATAAAGTGGATCCTTACTGCTCCTCCAGGATCGGTACGATCTGGGAAAGCAGGTTTGCAATATCCTCATAAACGCTGCTCTTGGAGGTGCCCAGGTTGTTTGCCCTGTGGATATGATCCAGCAGCGTCTCATAGCTTCTGTTGATCGCATCGAAGCTGCCGGAAAGGGAGGAAAGCTCTCTGCTGGCATCCTGCGCCGCCTCGGCAATTTCTTCCTGAACATCCTGCGTGCTGTTGGCGGAGCTGATGATCTCGCCGAAGGTCGCATAGGTGGAGTCCACCCCCTCGCTGCTGCTCTCCAGCGCCCTGATGGAACGGCTGATGCTCTCGGAAAGCGAATTGCTCTGCGTGCCGACCTCTTTCAGGGAAAGGTTGACCTTATCGGTCAAAACCCTGATCTCATCCGCCAGTTTCCTGACCTCCTCTGCCACCACGGCAAAGCCCTTTCCCGCTTCGCCGGCCCTGGCCGCTTCGATCGAAGCGTTTAACGCGAGGATATTCGTCTGGGAGGACACCTCGATGATCTCCTTCATATACCCGGCGATCTCATCCACTGAGCCCTTAAAGGTCTCAAAGGTCTGCTGCATTTCTCCGAAATTGTCCCGGACAAGCTGGGAGGAATCCTTTAAGGTGCCCATTCTGTCCTGAGCATTCTGGACGCTCTTTACGATATTCGTCCTGACCTCATCATATTTTTCCGCGGAGGTGCTGACCTCGGAAAAGACCTCCTCAAAATTTTCCAGCCTTTCCTTCAGGGAGTTGTTGTTCTCCATCACCTCATCGAAGGCCTCTTCCACCGAATGCAGCTCGGAAAGAGAATCCACCTCCCCGCTGACCAGCTTTCGCTCACAGTTTCTGATCGCGTCCGTGATGTATTTCACGGAATGAACCTTGTCCCTGAAATCGGGCTTCGGTGGAAGCTTCTGCGCCTCGAGCGCTGCTGCATCCTCTTTTTTGCTTTTGCTTCTGCCAAACATCCTTTCACTCCCCCCTTATTCAAAGACGACACAGGTCATGGTCTGGTTGACGAACTGATTATTGTAATGCTCGCCGTAGCCCACGAGTCCGCAGTGCATTCCCAGCCTGGACATCTTATCCAGATAATCGTTTAAATGGCCGTTTTCCGTGAACATGATGTAACGGAAAAGACAGTTCACGGAAAAGACGCCGGAAATTCGATTGAAATCGGAACGGATCTTATCAATCGTCTGCTGCGCGATCTCGTCTAAGTCCCTTGCCTCCAGGATCGTCAGGATATCCGAGTCATTTACCTGTCTGAAGCAGGCGATGCCCGAGCCCTGCACCTCCTTGATCGAAATGATGCAGACATCGTCCCCGATCAGCTTGCCGAAGGGATTCTTAAAAGTCTGATTGGCGATCTTTGATTCCGGGATCTTCAGGATGTCCATGTAGACCTGCTTGGCGCTCCTCCCGTTCAGCTCGCCGATATAATACCGGGAGCGATCCGTTTTGGAGGCGATGAGCCGTACGCCCTCCATCGGGGCGTAAATGTTTTCCTTATAGGTTTTTACCTTTCCGCCCTGATTCTTGATCACGGCATAGGCAC
This sequence comes from uncultured Lachnospiraceae bacterium, assembly GCA_946621895.1. The sequence goes on from CAMOOZ010000054.1 coordinate 4,337, forward strand.
AGCCGTCGGGATAGACCTTTCCGTTTGCGGAAACCTTTCCGCCGTCTCCCGTGGCCCCCATCAGCTGGATGCCGTGCTGATTGATCAGCGGCGTGATCGAGCTCAGCACACAGGCATCATTGGCGGCGCAGAAATCGATGACTGCCGTGTCCCCTCTGCCGGGGGAAACCGCCCTGATGTCCTCCTCAAGCCTACCGATATTTCTGGCGGGCATGGTGGAGACCTTTTCCAGAATGCCTGCGGCAACAGCCGCTCCCTCCACAAAGGCCACAATGGCGACACCCTTCTCCACCACCCGCTCATGATAGCCCATTGCCACACAGCCGATCGAGGGGATGCCGGGAAAGCTCTCCTCAAGCTTTGCCACCTGCTCCTCAAAATGATCGGCGTTGCCCAAAAGAATGATCAGCTTCGGGGAAGAAAGCCCCCTTACGGCCTCTTCCACGCTGCCCCGTTCACTCTTCCCGTAAAAAATCTTCATCCTGTACCTCCCCTTTGTAAAACCTGAAAAACTTCATGCAAAGCTGCGCGGCTGTTCCGCAAACACATGATAAAAACACATATCCGTCGCATCTCCGCAAAGGAAAGCGTCAACAGCCCCGCCGACCGGATCGCGCTTTATCGCGGCTTACTTCCCCAAAAGC